>CAXUCQ010000080.1:0-4961 GCA_964249295.1 uncultured Armatimonadales bacterium
GGCCCAACCAGAGGACGGCGAGCCGCGCCGTACCCTCAAAGCCGCTTGACCCACGCCCCCCCGACCCACTGGGGGGTGGGTTCTTTCGCCCGTCCCGATTCCGGGTATAATCTCCCCGAGTACGATTTTTCCCGGCCAAGGAGACACACATGGCAGTCGCAGAGAAAGAACTCACACAGCAATCCGGCGCGGACCCGATGCACGATATCCGAGAACTGGCCGCGCAGCTCCGCGTCGACAGCATCCGCAGCACGACGGCCGCCGGGTCGGGACACCCCACGTCGTCGATGTCCGCCGCCGATCTGATGGCGGTGCTGATGACCAAGTACCTGAAGTACGACTTCAGCGACCCGAAGAACCCCAACAACGACCATCTCGTCTTCAGCAAGGGCCACGCCTGTCCTGTCCTGTATTCGATGTACAAAGCGGCGGGGGCGATTACCGACGAGGAGCTGCTGACCCTGCGCAAGTTCGGCAGCCGGTTGGAGGGCCACCCCAACCCGCACGTGCTGCCCTACGTCGATGTCGCCACCGGGTCTCTCGGCCAGGGCCTGCCCATCGGGGTCGGCATGGCGCTCGACGGCAAGTATCTGGACAAGCTGCCGTTCAAGGTCTGGGTCGTACTCGGGGACAGCGAAGTCGCCGAAGGCTCCATCTGGGAGGCCTGCGACAAGGCCAGCCACTACAAACTCAACAACCTGATCGCCATCATGGACATGAACCGGCTGGGCCAGCGCGGCGAGACCGACCTCGGCTGGGACTCCGCTGAGTACGCGGCCCGCTACCGGGCCTTCGGGTGTCACACGATCGAGATCAACGGGCATGACCTGGAGGCCATCGATGCCGCCTATCAGGACGCCCTTGCACAGACGGACAAGCCGACGGTGATCGTCGCCAAGACCGAAAAAGGCCACGACGTCTCGTTCCTGGCGAACAAAGAAGGCTGGCACGGCAAGGCGCTCAACGCCGATCAGCAGAAAGATGCCCTGGCCGAACTGGGCGGCGAGCGGCACATCGTCATCAACGTGCAGAAGCCCGAAGACCTGCAGCCGGCGACGCCCGCCGACGCACAGGTCCTGAAACTGCCCGTCTATGATGCCGGCACCAAAGAAGCCACCCGCAAGGCCTACGGCGATGCGCTCGTCGCGGTCGGCGCGAACCGGCCCGATGTCGTCGCGCTCGACGGCGAGGTCTCCAACTCCACGCACGCCGACGAGTTCAACAAGGCGTTCCCGGACCGCTTCTTCGAGATGTACATCGCCGAGCAGCAACTCGTCTCGGCCGCCGTCGGCTTCGGGGTGCGGCAGAAGAAGGCGTTCGCCTCGACGTTCGCGGCGTTCTTCACCCGCGCGTTCGACCAGATCCGCATGGCGTCGATCTCCAACGCCAACATCCGGCTGGTCGGCTCCCACGCGGGGGTGTCCATCGGCGAAGACGGCCCGTCTCAGATGGCCCTGGAAGACCTCGCCATGATGCGGACCGTGGACGGCAGCACCGTGCTCTACCCGAGCGACGCCAACCAGACCGCGCACCTGGTCAACGCCATGACCGACATGACCGGCGTCGTGTATATGCGCACCACGCGCGAAAAGACGCCGATCCTGTACGGCGCGGACGAGACGTTCCCCATCGGCGGCTCCAAGCTCGTTCGGCACTCCGATAGCGACCAGGTGACGGTGATCGCCGCCGGCATCACCTTGCACGAGACGCTGAAAGCCTACGAGACGCTGAAGGCCGACGGCATCACGATCCGCGTGATCGACCTGTACTCGGTCAAGCCGGTCGACGGCGAAACGCTGCACCGGGCCGCCCAGGACACCGGCGGCAAGTTCATCGTCGTCGAGGACCACTTCCCCGAGGGCGGCCTGGCCGACGCCGTCCTGGAAGCCTTCACGGGCGTGGGCGAGAAGTCGCCGACCGTCGTGCGGCTGGCCGTGCCGAAATACCCCGGCTCCGGCACCCCGGCACAGCTCCTCCACGCGGCAAAGATCGACGCCGACGCCATCGCCCAGGCCGTCAAAGAACTGCTGTAGCCCCGTCACGGGGAAAGGGGCCGCGCCGGAAGGCGCGGCCCCTTTCTTGTCGGTGCTTTATCACTGATGCCCCGTCATGCCAGCGTCTTGACGAACCCCAAGACTTCTTCGGCGTGCTGATCGACTTTGACACGCGGGTAGATTTTGGCGATGCTGCCGTCTTTGTCGATCACAAACGTCGTGCGCTCGATGCCCATGTACGTCTTGCCATAGTTGGTCTTTTCCTTCCAAACGCCATACGCCTCCGCGACCTTGTGGTCGGAATCCGCCAGAAGCGGGAAGGGGAGGGTGAACTTGTCGGCGAACTGCGCGTGTGAGTGTTGGTCGTCCGGGCTGACGCCCAGGACGACGCTCCCCTGCGCCTCGAAACCCGGCAGCAGGTCGCGGAAGCCGCAGGCCTGCGTCGTACACCCCGGCGTGTCGTCTTTAGGATAGAAGTACAGCACGACCGAGGATTTGCCCCGGAAGTCGCTCAAGGCGATCTCGGTCTCACCCTGCCTGGTGACGGCGGGCGCTTGGAACTCCGGCGCGGGAGCGCCGACGGTCAGTTCAGGCAAAATCTACTCTCCCTCGGTTTCAGAGACCCGCTCCGGGCGGGTCCATTCCGTTTCAGAGATGTTCTCGCGCTGGTTGACGAGCCGGGCCAGATCAAAAAGGTGATCGCTGAGGCGGTTCATGTACCGCCCGACTTCCGGGTTGATCTCCTCGGAGAACTCCAGTGTGACCAGGTGACGCTCGGCCCGGCGGCAGACCGCCCGCGCCAGGTGCAGCGCCGCGCCGCCAAACCCCCCGCCCGGCAGGATGAAGTGGCGCAGCGGCGTCAGTTCGGCCTCGAAACGGTCGATCTCCGCTTCCAATCGCGCCGTTACTTCGGCCCGGACGCGCGGCACCGTCTGGCCGCGCTCCAGCGGCGAGGCGAGATCGGCGCCGACTTCGAACAGTTCGCCCTGGATGCGGAGGAGCGTGGCACGCACTTCGCCGTCACCGATCAGCGTCAAGGCGACGCCGAGGGCGGCGTTCAGCTCGTCGACCGTGCCGTAGGTCTGCACGCGGACGGCGTCTTTTGGGACGCGCTGGCCACCATAAAGGCTTGTTTCGCCCTCGTCGCCGGTCTTGGTGTAGATTTTCACAGTCGCTTCTTCTAAGGAGCGGGAAGAGCAAGGGCCGGTGCCAGGTGCAGCAGGACCGTTGCCTCGTCTTCGACCTGGATTTCCAGCACGGTCGGACCGGCCTCGCCGGCGGGTTTCAGATAAACGGCCTTGGGCGCGGTGATAATGCGCTCCAGATGGTCGTCGCCCTCCGTTCCCAGCATGATGATGATCGCCCCGGCGTCGCTGCCCTTGGCATCGAACGAAACGCCCTGGAACGGCAGTGTCGCCGTTTCCTGATCGCCGACATCCACGCCGACCGTCTCAATGGAGGCCATCGCGCCCTCGTTCTGCCGGCTCAGTTCGTCGAAGAACACCGGCCATGTCGCCTTGTCAATCTCCTGCGTTGCCATCGTTGTCATCCTTTGTGTGTGTCGAGAGTAGCCGTCAGAGTTGTTCGGGCGCCGTTCTGGTCGAGGCTGGTCAAGGCCACCGCCAGCGCGTCCACGAAAACAGTGGATTGGTCCAGATCGCCGAAGAGTTCGTGCAGCGCGAGGAGGGGGCGCGGGTCGCTGCCTCCCGTCCGGGCGCGCTCCTGGAGCGCGACCGCCATCGGGTCCTCGATCTTGATGGGACGGCCGTCCTCGTCGACGCCGCGCAGGTAGCGGAACCAGCCCCCAACGGCCAGGGTCAGGAGTCGGGTCGGCCCGCCCTGTGCCAGTTGCTCGCGCAGCGACGGGAGCAGGAACTTCGGCAGTTTGGCCGAGCCGTCCAGGCAGATGCGGCTCACCTGGTCGCGGATTGTCGGGTTGGCGAAGCGCTCGAGCAGGGTCTTCTTGTACTCGACCAGGTCGATGCCGGGGACGGGAGCAAGAAGAGGCGTCACTTCGTCGTCCATCAGGGCCGCGATGTAGGCCTGGAAGAGCGGGTCGGCCATGACATCGGCGACGTACCGATGACCCGCCAGAGCGCCTAGATAGGCCATGGCGGAGTGGCTGGCGTTGAGCAGCCGCAGTTTCATCATCTCATACGGGGCGACGTCGGACGTGAACTGCACGCCCACGTCTTCGAGCGGCGGGCGGCCCGCCGCAAATCTGTCTTCGACGACCCACTGACGGAACGGCTCGCACACGACGGGCCAGGCGTCCGCCATGCCGAACTCCCGTTCCACCCGCTCCCGGTCTTCCTCGGTGGTCTGCGGCGTGATGCGGTCCACCATGCAGTTCGGGAACGCCCCGTTCCTGTCGATCCATGCGGCCAAGGCCGGGTCTCGGAGCGCCGCAAAGGCCGAAAACATCTTCCGGGCGACATCGCCATTGTGGGGGATGTTGTCGCAGGACAGAAGGGTGAAAGGCGGGAGATCGCGGCGGCGACGCCTGTCCAGAGCCTCAACGACGTACCCGAACACGCTCTGTGGGGACTGTGGGTTTGCCAGGTCGTGCGTGACCTGCGGGCTGCCGGCGTCGAACTGGCCGGTGGTTTGGTTGAAGTTGTAGCCGCCCTCGGTGATCGTCAGCGTCACAAGGCGCGTCTGCGGGTCAGTCAGGGCATCCAGCACGGCATCCGGGTCGTCCGGGGCGAGCAGGTAGCGCGTCAGGGAGCCGATCACGCGCGCGTGATCGCCCACCGCGCCGCGCTCAACGACGGTGTAAAGACCGTCCTGGGCGTCGAGGGCGTCGCGCATCCGACTGTCTTGTGGCAGCAGGCCGACCCCGCAGAGGCTCCAGCCGCGGACGCCGCGCTGGAGCAGATCGTCGGCATACACGGCCTGGTGGGCGCGGTGGAACCCGCCGACGCCGATGTGGACCCAGCTAGGTAGGAGGCCGGCACGGTCGTAGGT
>CAXUCQ010000080.1:4971-8798 GCA_964249295.1 uncultured Armatimonadales bacterium
CCAGCGAAGCGGAGATTCCCTCGGCGATCACCTCGATGTCGGGCAGGGCGTCGTTGGACAGTGTGGACATGGGAAAGATATACCCAAATTAGCGGCGAGGGGGCAGGCAGGCGGCTGTGGCAAGAAAACACCCCCACCGCTGTGGGTCCTGGCGGGGGCGCTGTTGTTTGTGTCTCAGACAGCTTCGGCGAGGGAGCCGGCGTCCGCACGGACGAACGGGGTGGCCCGATACTGGACCTGGTAGTTGTCCGGATTGTCCAGGCTGTCCGGCCCGACCTCGACGCGCGAGACCGTCGGGTCGCCGGACAGGTCGAAGCGGGCGCGGCTGGTCATGCCCTTGACGAGCGAGCGCAGGGCGCGGACGCCGGTCTTCATCGAGACGGCCTTTTCGACGATGGCATCCAGCGCGGCGTCGGTGATGACCAGATCGATGCCGTCGCGGGCGAACAGCTCGACCTGCTGGCGCACGACGGCGTTCTTAGGCTCGGTCAGCGCTCGGCGCATCTGTTCCTTGGTCAGCGGGGCCAGCGGCACGATGATCGGCAAACGGCCGGCCAGTTCGGGGACGAAGCCATAATCGATCAGGCTTTCGATCAGCACCTCCATGGGGGCTTCGGCCAGAATCTCGTAATCGCGCTGGGGGTCGCCCATGATGGCCTGCGCCGTCGCGCGCAGGCCCATGGTGCGCTCGGTGTTGCGCTTCATCTTCTTGGCGACGATTTCGGGCAGGCCCTCAAAGGCCCCGCCGCCGATGAAAAGCACCTTGCTGGTGTCGATGTACTCCGGCGGCGCGTCCGGGTGCTTGCGGCCCGACGCGCCAAGGGGCAGCTGCGCCATGGTGCCTTCGATCAGCTTCAACAGGGCGTGCTGGACGCTCTCGCCGCTCACGTCGCGCGTGATCGACGGGTTGGCCTGGCTCTTGCGGGCGATCTTGTCGATCTCGTCCAAAAATACGACGCCGCGCCCGGCCCACTCTAGATCCTCCCCGGCGTCCAGGTAGAGTGGCGTCAGGACGCTTTCCACGTCGTTGCCCGTGTAGCCGGTCGGGGACAGGCTGGTCGCGTCCGCGCTGGCGAAGGGGACGCCGAGCGACCGGGCGAGGGTGCGCGCGATAAGCGTCTTGCCGCTGCCGGACGGGCCGACCAGGAGGATGTTCGCCTTTTCCAGATCGACCTCGGGAGACACCGCCGCCGCTTTGTCCGTCACGTCGGACTGATGGATGCGATGGTGGTCGTAGACGCCGACGGCGACATCGCGCTTGGCGCGGTCCTGGCCGATCACGTACTCATCCAGCTTGGTGACGATGTCGCGGGGCGTCTTGTCAAAGGCCGTCAGCGCGGCGCGCGCTTCTTCCCGCCGCTGGTCTTTGACCACGTCCTGCTCGTCCTGCTCCGCCTCCTGCACGCGCTTCTGGAGCGCGACGCCCGCGTTGAAGCCCGGCCAATCCCGAAGGCAGACGTAGTGTCCGACGCCGTCGATCTCGATCACCTGCCCACGGTCCCGTTCGATGTCGAACGGCCCGCTGCAGACCATGCAGTTCGCTTTCAAACTTCTTCCTCCCGGAAAAAAAGCGAACCGACCGGCTCGCTTTCTCTTATAACCGTTCGTCATTCCGAAAAGGTTCCTACCTCTTAAACAATGCCAGCGCCGAGCGGGATCGCTTCACAACGAGGAAAAAGGCCCGCCAGTCAAGCAGTGCATGGGTGGAAATCTGTCTCTCCGCAAAAGCTTAACAGAACCTTAACAGAAGCTTAACACTCTCTTAACGCGGTGCGCCGAGTCGGTGCTGTATACTAAGGCCGGGCTGACGCTTCAACCCGTCGCTGCCGGCCCGGCATCACACCAAGGAGACCACATGACGCACAGAAGAGTACGGGCGTTTACCCTCATCGAGCTGCTCGTCGTCATCGCCATCATCGCCATCCTCGCCGCGATCCTGTTCCCCGTCTTCGCCCAGGCCCGCGAGAAGGCTCGCCAGACGGCCTGCGAGTCCAACGCCAAGCAGTTCATGCTCGCCATCTTGCAGTACGTGCAGGACAATGATGAGAACATGCCCATGGCCTATGCCGTCAACTACTCGATCGGTCCGGTGGCTTCCCAAATCCTGAACAAACCCCAGTCCGGCGTCCAGTCCGAGGTCCAGCCCTATATCAAGAGTCTTGACGTTTTTCACTGCCCGGACGACAACGGCGGCATGGCCGCCAACGGAGACAAGACGGCTCTCTCCACCACCCAGGAGGCGGGTTATACCTACGCCCAGGTCGTCGGCACCTCGTACAAGTTCACGCACCAGAACTTCTCCAACCCTTACGTCGCCAACGACAGCGACACGGGCTACTCACAGCCGGGGCCGGGCAACCCTGACGGAGAGACCGATTATCCGGGAAACCCGGCGGTCGTGCTGAACCCGCCGAACACCTTTGCGGTCACGACGTACTCCAACGGGACGGCGGTCCCCGGCTACGGCGTGCTGTCGTTCGCCGCCTTCTCCCGCCCCACGGAGACGCGCGTCTACGCGGATTTCCCCAAGAGATTCCCCGACAGCCCTAAGACCCCGCCCGTGGTCCTGTTCCACCCGAACGGCACGACGATCGCCTACGTCGATGGTCACGTGAAGTACGTCCTGCGCTACAGCGTCTACGCCTCCGGCTGCGACGGCATCGACTGGGCCTGGGACATCCCCGGCTCCTGCAACACGATGGGAATACAGCGGGCCAAGGACTAAGGTTCCCCCGACCCTCGCAAGCCCCGGCTCCTCTGTTCTAACAGGAGTCGGGGCTTCATCGTGACCGACAGAACACAAAAAATGCGAAAACGAACCCTGCCACTCAGTCTTCTGTGCGCCGCCCTGGCCGCGCCCGCCCTGGCCGCGCCTGCTCTCGCCTCCACGACCAAACTCCTGCCGCCCATCCCGACGCCCTCCACGACCGTGACCGCGCCCGCCGATCCGGCGCAGTTCACGTTCGTCGTCGCCGGGGACAACCGCTCGACGGGACACGGCTACCCCATGCCGCCCGTCCTCGGCGTCATCTGCCGCGAGATCGGCACCCTCAAGCCGGATTTCGTCTTCTGGACCGGCGACGTGATCGAAGGCTACGGGGACAGCGTCGCCGAGGCCAACGCCGAGTACGACACCTTCCTCGGGGCGGCGGCGCAGACCGGCGTCCCGGTCTTCAACGCCCCCGGCAACCACGAGTACAGCACCGACCCGACTCTGCTGCCCGTCTACGTCCATCGCATGGGGCCGCTCTACGGCGCCTTCGACTACGGCAACAGCCATTTCATCGCGCTCAACACGACCTCGAAGAACAGAAAAGGCAGACTCGTCGGCGGCACGCTCGACGAAGACCAGTGGGCCTGGCTCGAATCCGACCTGCAGGCCAACCAGGGCGCCAAAAACATCTTTGTGATGATGCACCACTACGTCTTCGGGCCGCCCGACCCGGACACGCCGTCGGTCGACACGGGCTGGCGCAGCGTCGAGGCCCGTGACCGCCTGCACGCGCTCATGGTCAAGTACCACGTCCGCGCCGTCTTCTGCAGCCACAACCACATCTACTGGCACACGGTCAAGGACGGGGTGGACTACTACATCACGGGTGGGGCCGGGGCGCCGCTCGACGCCACGCCCGACCAGGGCGGTTTTCTCCACTACCTGCTGATCACGGTTGACGGCGCGACGATCCGCTCGCAGATCTTCCAGCCGGGGCATCTGGACGTGCAGTACCCCGACGGAGACGCCAAAGGACTGACGGCGGAGCGGGCATGGGTCGTCAACACCAACGACTTCCCGGCCACGGCGGGCCACGTCGTCTTCCACATGGCCG
>CAXUCQ010000080.1:8808-10210 GCA_964249295.1 uncultured Armatimonadales bacterium
GTCACGGCCCAGACCCGCCCGCCGGGCGGGTCTGGGCCGTGACCGCAGGCGTCGCCTACAAGGGCGAGATCGCGCCGTCCGACGCGCGCATCGTTTCGGCGACGCCCGGCCCGGCAGGCGGCGTCACCTTGGTCGTCTCGGCGGAACTGGCGCGCGCCCGGACCACGGAAATTTCGGTCCATGCCGCCGCCCCCGCCGTCGCGAAATGAGCCGGTTCCATGCTAGAATAGAGAGGGCGGGCGACCGCCAGTCTCCGTCCGAGGGAAAGCATGGCCGTTTGGAAATGGTCGCGCGCGCGACTCGTACTCTCGATTGTGACCTGTGAAGGGCTGTTCGCAACGCTGCGGGAGCGCCTGCAGTACGCCCCCCAGCCGCGCCGGCCCCGGCCCAGCGCGTCCGGCGCGGCCCAGACGCTGAGTCTGCCGCGCCACTACGACTACGCCGGGGCGCTCCACGTCCACTCCACCTACAGCGACGGCGCCGGCTCGGTCGCCGAGATCGCGCAGGCCGCCAACCGCGCCGGCCTCGACTTCATCCTCCTCTGCGACCACCACAACCTGGACGCCCACCGCAACGGGCAGGACGGCTGGCACGGGCGGACCCTCGTCACCGTCGGCACCGAGGTCACGACCGACACCGGCCATCTGCTCGCCCTCGACGTCACCCAGGACTTCCTGCCCAACCCCGAAGACGCCGTCGCCGCCCAGCGCGCCATCCTCGACGCCCACGGCATCGGCTTCATCGCACTGCCCTGCGACCTGAAGGACCACTGGCGGGACTTCAGCCGCCGCCAGCCGGGGATCGGCCTGGAAGTCTTCAACCTGAGCGCGATCGCGCGCACCAAGATCAACCTCCCCGCGCTCGCCCTGATCTGGCGCCGCTACAAGAGCCGGCGGCCGCAGCGGGCGTTCCACTACGTCGCGGCCCGCCCCGGACGCGAGCTGCGCCTGTGGGACGCGCTGATCGCACAAGACGGGCCGGAACGGCCCCTCCAGCCGGTCCCCGGCATCGCCTCCGTTGACGCCCACGCCGTCATGAAGTTCGGGGGCCGGTCTTACCCCTATCCGACCTACGAAGAAGTGTTCCGCACCCTGCGGACTCATGTCGTGACACACACGCCGCTGACCTACGGCGAGACGTCTGCCGAAAAGCGCGCCGCAGCGGGCCGTGCCGACACCGAGTTGATCCACCGGGCGCTCGCGGCGGGCGCGTGCTACATGTCCTACGACAACTACGGCGACCCCACCGGGTTCGCCTTCGAGGCGTGTCCGGCGCAGACCAAAGGACAGGCCCTCGCCGGGATGGGCGCGTCGATCCCTGCACCCGCTGCCGACACACAAGCCGCTCTGACTCTGCGCGTTTCTTCCCCGCGTACCCGGTCCCTGGTGCGCCTGTTCCGCAA
>CAXUCQ010000081.1:0-10191 GCA_964249295.1 uncultured Armatimonadales bacterium
TCGGGTACGAGGGTATACACCAGAGCGCCCGACACGGGCGCTCCGGCAGTGTCCGTGACCGAGCCGCGAATCGCCACGGTCCGGTTTGGCTCCACGCCAGCGACCGACACGCTGACAGGCCAGGGAGGCCGGAAATCGACCGTGCGCGCCTCGCCGGGGACTAGCGTGATCTGCTGGTAAAGGCTGTGCGTCGGCCCCGCGACCAGGGTCAACTGGACGTGACCTGGGTAAACATCGTCAATCTCGAAGCGCCCCTGGGCGTCGACTGCCGCGGGAGGGAAGTCTAAGGCGCGGTCAAGGAATGGGTTTGAAACCCGGACGGTCTCGCCGGGTGCGCGTAGGGCGGTGGGAACGGTGCCGCAGACCCGCGCAAACCCCGCGAGCGGCGGCAAGATCTCGGTCGTGGTCTGGGAGGGGCGGACGACGAAAGTCCCGGTCGAGCCGAAGCCGACACCCGGAACTGTCACATGCAGTCGGCGCAGTCCGGCGGCGAGACTCACCGTGACCTTCCCTTGGGCGTCCGTCGTCACTGCCGGGATTGGGTCCTCCGGAAAGCCGGGGTCCGCCGGGAAGAGATGCACGACCTGGCCGGGCAGCGGCCTACCCTGCGGCCCGCGCACCGTGATGACCACAGACCCCGTGCCGACATTCTCATCGGCCCGGCAGGTACTGTTGAACCCCGCAAGGACCAGGGCGCACGCGAAAACCGTCCGCCCGACACAACGGCAACTTACCATGCTTGCCATTATACCGGATCGGTTCAGCGTTCACCACGCCGGGCGGAACTTGGCTGCATCAGGCATTGGGGGGCAGCATCAGCCGGGCGCGATGGGCCGCACCGGAAACCGGGGAGTGCAGGGCGGTGCGGACGACGGCACGAGGCGCGAAGCGTCGCACCGACCGCTCGAAGACGTCGGTCAGGGCCTCCCCGGACTGCCACAGCCCGCCGATGGGGACGACGGGGAGTTCCCCGGAACCGTCCGGGAAGAGCGTCGCCGTGACCCCATGGACGAGTTGGGCGAGCGCGCCTCCGGCCCGCATCAGGATCGCACGGGCTACGATGTCCTCATCCTCGGCGGCGGACACGGCCACGACCTGGGACAGCGAGGCGACGGCGACGCGGCTGATGCCGCCGCCGTAAACGCCGGACACGATGTCGGACACCGCTTCAATCCCCAACGCCGCGCAGACACGGCCTGACAGCGAAGTCGCCTCCCCGGTGCCGTCTCCCGCGCGGAGAACGGCGGCGAGGGCGGCCCGTCCCACTCCGTAGCCGCTCCCGGCGTCGTCGATCAGATACCCGTATGCGCCCGCCTTGTGACTCCGTCCCTCAGCGTTCTCGCCGTAGGCGACGGAGCCTGTGCCGGCGATCACGATGACGCCCGCCGTCCCGTCGGTCGCCCCGGTCAGCGCGACGGCATAGTCCGGCTCGACGCGGATCGCTGCCTCCGGGAACAGACGCTGCATCTCCGCATGGAACGCCGCGCGCCGGGCGGTGAAGGACGCGCCCGCGACGCCGGCACAGACGGCCCGCACGTCGGCGGCCTCCGCGCCGATGCCGCCCAGCGCGGCCTGCGCGGCCGTCCGCACTGAAGTGACGGCCTCGGCGATGGGAACGGCGGCGATGTTGCACGGGCCGCCGACGCCCTCGCCCCGGAGGGCGCTGTGTACGTCCTCCACCAGTGCGCGCGTCTGCGTCCCCCCGCCGTCCAGCCCCAGAACCAGCGCGCTCACAAGGGCGCCTCCACCCAGTGGCTGGTGTCGTTGAGCAGGGTCACGCGCCCGCCGCGTCCGGCCTGGTACTCCAACAGGCTGAGTGAGGCGTTGTCCAGTCGCAGGCGCAGCAGCGTCGGCAGAGGGGCCTGCAGGGCGTCCAAGATGGCGGCCCGCAGCGAGCCGCCGTGGCCGACCAGCAGAACGGCATCCTCCGGGCGCGTGTGGTCCGCCAGAATCCGGTGCAGGACGCCGACGATACGGGCCTGGACCTGCTTCCACGTTTCCCCGCCGGGAACGGGGTAGTCGAGTTCCCGCTCTTTGTGATAGCGTCGCCAGCCGTCCGGGTCGACGGCCTGAATCTCGTCCTCCGTCAGCCCCTCCCAGCGCCCGTAGGACTTCTCGCGCAGGTCCGCCGTGGGGATGACTTCCAGACTGAGCGCCGCCGAGATCGGCGCGGGGGTGCCCCGGGGGCGTTACTGGCCGCGGGAGTAGATGGCGCGGATGGGCAGGCGGCCCAGCCGGGCCGCAACCGCGGCGGCCTGCTTTCTCCCACGCTCGCTGAGGGCGCTGTCGGCGTGTCCCTGCACCCGGCGGGCGGCGTTCCACTCAGTCTCGCCGTGCCGGACAAGATAGATCTGCGTCAAGGGGTGTTCCTGGCGGCGCTCTGCGCGCTGATGGCGGCGATGATCGCCGGAGCGGCCTGGCGCGCGAAGTCCTGCTGGGCGGCCAAGGCGGCGGCGTCTTCACCTGGCGTGGTCTCGCTGACCAGGCGGACGAACGCCCAGCCGTTGTTCTGCGGCTGGAGCCGCCCGAACGCCATCTGCACCTGCTGCTGCCAGAAGCTGCTCAGGCAGCGATGGCCGGACCCGAACCAGTACAGCAGCGTCTGGTGACTACGGCCCTGCGCTCCCGAGTAGTCCGCCGTCATCGTCACGGCGGAGCCGCGCCGACCGTCATACTCGATCGGCACCGTCCTCCGCCCCGTCAGCACATAGCCGACGGCGGGGTAGCAGGCCTCCGGGCGGTGGTTGAAGGCCCCGCGTCCCGCCGTCCGGTATTCCAGCAGCAGTTGTACCGCGCGCCCGGTCTGTGTGTCTTGATAAACGCGCTGCGTGTACGAGTCCAAGTCCAACGCCCCCAGTATGCCCGGCGGCAGGGCCAGCCCGGCGTCGGTCTGTTCGCTCGCCGCCATCCGCCAGGTGCCGAGTTGGGCGGGCAGCGCCGTCACGTCCGCGTGGGGCGCGGGCCGGTCGCCCTGCCGCAAGCCAAAAACGGCGGACAGGGCCGCCACGAAGAGCAGAAGCAGCACGGGCAGCGCGCGGCGCAGGCGGAGCGCGTCCGTAGGCGCGGCAAGAACGGCGACGCTCATAGGGCCTCCAGGGAGACGGCGCTCGGCGACGGCGGCGCGGCGGGCGGGGCCTGGCGGCGCAGGCGCCACTCGATGGCCCGGCCCAGCCCGATCAGGACCAGGAACGCGACCGTGAACGGGACCAGCTTGCCGATCCAGCCGTCGTGGAAGGCGCTGCCGGCGGTCTGTCCGTAGCTGTTGGCGACCATCAGGACCAGGTAGATCCGCACGATGTTGCCGATCAGCGCCAGCGGGACCGCCAGCGCGAACAGGCCCCACTTATAGACCACCGGCACGGTCATGAAGTAGCCCATCAGCGCGGCCAGCATGCACATGGCCGTCAGCGAGTGCAGGCCGCTGCACGCGACGGCGACCTGGAACTCGATGTGCTTGGCCGGGATCAGCAGGTTGACGCCCTCGTTCTGGACGGCGATGCCGGACAGGCCCGCCAGCGCGACGGCCATCCGGGCGCTGAGCACCTGCAGCGGCGCGCTGACGATGTCGAGCAGCCCGCCGGGCGTCGGCACCATGAACAGGAGGACCGCCCGCGGGAAGGCCAGTTCGCGCGTCATCGGCCTGCCCAGGAAGTACAGGCACAGGCCGGCCACGGCGAACACGAACGCATAGCCGATGGACTTTTCGAGGCCGAGCCAGATCCCGGCGACCTGTACCAGCAGCGCCGGCCCGAGCACGGCCAGCCCCGCCAGCGCGTCCTGCCTGTCCTGTCGGATCGGCGTCTTGCGGAGACGCGACCAGTTCATCCACAGCAGGAACACAAAGATAGGGACCACGGCGACGCCGTGCGCGTTCTCCTCGTCGTGCCAGCCCTGGGCGAAGTTGACGAACGTGTGCCAGAACGTCGCGGTCAGCAGCGCGAGCAGAGAAACGCCGACGAGCGCTTTTTCGGTCGTGATGGATCGTGTCATTGAGTCGCCCTCATCGGCGTCTTCGCCGTTCCAGTCAGTTCCGCGCGCAAAAACAGGGTCGACGGCGCCCCGTTCGTCTCGGGACGCTGGGCGATGGCGTTGTAGTCGTTGACAACCTCGGAGATCGGTCCAAAGGTGCTGGTGAACTGAGTCTGCGCGTCCGCTTTCGCTGCTGCGGCCTGCCTTGGGAGTTCGATCATGGCCTGAGCGATCTTCCGTTTCAACAGGTTCAACTTTTTCGGGTTAATCTTCATCGTTTGGGCGTCGGGCGTCGCCAACCGACGCTCGGCGAAAGCGAGCCGTGCTTGTTCATCCGCCGCCTGTTGGTCGATCCGCGCCAGCCTCTGCTTGAGTGACTGAGTCGGCTGCGGGTCGCGTGCCAGCGCCACCCATGACATCGCGTCGTCGCCCGCGCCGTAGGCGGCCACGTTCGGCGTCAGCAGCAGGGTCGGAGCCGGGGCCTGACCGACGCCCTGCGTCCCCTTGACCGTGGCCGCATAGGCCTGGTTGTCGCGCGGCAGCCAGACCGCGGGCAGCCCGATCCGCCAAGCCACCTCCCAGGGCGTGTCCGTAATCACCGCTCCGCCTGCGATGTCATCGTGGATTTGGGTGGCCGAGATGTGGTACAGCGGCGAACTTGGCGGGCTGATCAGCATCCGCAGCCCGGCGCTGATCGTGCCGGGCGGCGCAGCCACGTGTCCGATCAAGGCGCCGAACAGCCCCAACCCCATCAAGGCCGCCCAGCCCCAGAGCGCGACCCGCTGCGAGAGCGGTCGCCACTGCTGGCGCCCCATCAGCTCAAAAACGAAGCCGACGCCCAGCACCGTGATGATCGGCGCGAAGGGGGCCAGGAACGCCGCCGACGGCGCGAAAAACGTCGTCACGACTGCCAGCAGGGAAACGCTCCCCGCGACGTAGCCGCGCAGGATGCCGACCCGCAGGTCCGAGAACCGCCACAGCAGTGAGGCCAGGGCAGGGGCCAGGATCAGCAGAGGGAGGGCGGTCGTCAGATGCGACTGATAGAAGGTCAGCCCCTGTCCCAGCTTCCGGGCCATCTCCCCGATGTGGGCAAAGAAAAACGAAAACGGCGCGTCCTGCGGCAGAACGCTCCGGTAGATGCTCGACTGCCCCGGGTACTCGGCGGTGTTGGACAGGAGACCGTATTGCAGCAGCGTGAAGAACGGATTGCCGTGCGTCACGACCGCGGTCCGAACGAGCCAGGGCAGAGTGACCAGCAGAAAGCCCGCGAGACACACGCCCACTCCGGCCCAGGCGCGGGACGGGGCGCGGGTCGCAAAAACGTAAACAAGAGTCGTCAGAACCAGGATCAGCAGGCTGAACTGGACCAGGTAGCACAACCCCAACAGCATCCCGACGACCAGCACCTGGACAGGCGGCACCGCCCGCTGGCCGGCTTCGTGGGAGCGGAACAGGGCGATAAAGAACAGGGACGCGACCAGAGTCGCAAGCGACGTCGGCAGTCCCTGCGCCGCCGAGTCGAGGGCCGTGCCGCCCAGCACATACAGGCCCACGCAGAGCAGAGCCAGCCACGGCTGGCCCTCGACCGGAAAGACCGTCCGGGCCAGAAAAAAGACAGCCGCCGCGCTTGCAAGGAAGAACGCCAGGGACGTGAGCACGACCAGGCTGCCGCCGCCATGACCACCGTGCGCAACGAACGACAGCATCAGCGCGAGCGGGAACAGCGGCGCGCGGGAGATGTCGGTGGCCGTGTCCCCCGCCTGCGGGTCCGGCGTGACGAACCCGGACAGCGCGAGCGGGCGCAGGATGCTTGTGGCGAAGCCGTGACCGTTCGCGATGTTGCGCGCGATCTGGGCGTAGTCCATCGCGTCGCTGTCCGTCAGGTCCCCGGGGAACAGGCGCTTGAAGGCGTAAGCCGACAGCAGCAGCGCCGTGAGCGCCCACGCGGCGCCCCAGAGGAGTTGGGGCGTCAGGCGCAAGGCCGGGCCTGACGGGTTCCGTGGCGGAGAGGGTGCGGGCGGCGGGCGTTGGGGTGTGGCGTTGACAGGCGGCGTCACGGTCGATCCTCAGACACTGGATTTTGGGCGGCAGACGGAGGCGCGCAGCCCTGCGCCGTCTCCACCACTATAACACTCATCCGGCCAAGAATCAAGTGTGGGGGATTAGTAAGCGCCCTTCCGCTGCATAACGCAGGCGACGGTCTTGAACAGAATCTGGATGTCCAGCCGCAGCGACCGGGACTCGATGTAGGTCATGTCCAGCCGGACGCGCTCCTCATAGGACAACTCCTGGCGTCCGCTGACCTGCCACAGACCCGTCAGTCCGGGCTTGACGCTCAGGAGCCGCGCCCCGTCACCGCCGTAGCGCGCCAGCTCCGGCGCCGTGATCATGCGCGGGCCGACCAGCGTCATCTGCCCCGCAAGGACGTTCAAAAGCTGCGGGAACTCGTCGATGCTCGTGGAGCGCAGCCAGGCCCCGAACCGGGTGATGCGCGGGTCGTTCTCCAGCTTCCAGTCTTTCTGGAACGCTTCCAACAGGTGCGGGTTGCGGCGCAGGTAGTCGTCGGCGTCGGAGATCATCGAGCGCAGCTTGTAGGCGTCGAACGTCTGCAGGGCGTCGTTGCCGGACTCCTCCCACTTCTGCCACGCCAGGACGCGCCGCCGGTGCAGCGGCGACCCCGGCGACTCGAGCCGGATGCAGACCGCCAGGATCATCATGGGGATCAATGCCAGGGCCAGCGCCGCGAGAGACACCAGGATGTCGAGCGCTCTCTTGAAGAAGAAATAGGAGGGCGACGCCGTTCCCTGCCGTTCCGGCTGCACCACGACGGTACAGTCTGCGTCGGGGGCAGACGGCGTCTCGCGGTGACTAGGGCGCAGGCCGAAGTCAGACAGCTGGGTGGCGACGAGCGTCAACTCGACTTCCCCGTTTGTGGATCGCTTGTTTGCTAAAACCCGCTGTTCCATCAGTTCCTTCCCGACTTTCCGTACTCCGCTCTCGGCTGCGCGGCGGCCGCCTTTCGGCATCATCCTGGCGCGACACAATCTACCCAAGCCCCTGATCAACGAAACTGCGAAAGTTACCGTGAATCAGGGAAATTAAAAGCTATTTCGGTAGCTTTGCGCCCGTTGTCTGACTGTCTGTACAGGCCGATTCATCCACACAGGGCGGGCGATGCTTGCCTCTATGGTCTGCCTCTAGTTTAACACAACCGCGGTGTTCTACGGCAATACTCTTCACGTTCGCCACTCTTTACGTTCGCCGTGATTATCGGCACCCGTCACCCGATTCAAGAGGCTTGGCGTCAACGCTCCGGCGGCAGAATCCACGCTCGCCTGTTCCACGCAAGATACTCCGTTTCCTCCTGTCGTCTGTACCCGTCCCGCCCACGCGCGGGCTTCCGTGTCCCACCTCATTGAGACGTTCGTTGGCAACAATACCCCTTGACACCGCCCGTGTTCTGGAGTACAAGGGGGGGCGTCACGAACACCGCCACGGCTCGACGTTGGATGGAGGCATATCTGTCTGTGCGTCCCGCTTTGACCGGCTCTGCGCCCCTCCGCCGCGATCGCCTTCACTGAGTAAAGGCATTGACTCTGTCCTGCGCCGCCCTGTCGCTCCTGCTGCTCCCCCTCCCCGCCGCCCGCGCCGGCCACTGGGTCCTGACCACCACCGGCTCCGGCCAGGCCAACGTCGACGGGGGGATGCAGGAGAACTTCACGGCCCCGCCGCCCTCCACCGGCAGCGTGACCATCCCCCGGATCGGCGCCGGAGCCGGCGAAGGCCCCTGCTTCCACGGCACGCCCGACACGCCGACATGAGCGTGACGGTCACGGGGACGTGGACCGCCGACACCGGCTCCGACAACACGCCGCCGCAGTGCGTCCTGCTCACCGAGTCCTCCACGGCCTGCGCCAACTGCGAGAACGGCGGTCCGGCCCAGGCGGGCCAGGCCGACGACGGGTGGGGCGACGCGCCGACGACCACGTCCACCCAGGGCGGCCCCCGGTCGGCACCTCGGCCCCGCCGGGCGGGTCGAAGTACGTGTCGCAGTCGGGCGGGTCGTTCACGGTCAGCCTGACGCTCAAGGCCCACGCCTCCGGCACGCAGGGGATGTCCCAGGGGGCGGGCGGCGCGGGCGCGTCCGTCGGCCCCATCACCATCACCGCCACCACCCCCGCCGTCACCCTGACCGGCACGACGATTGACAACAACTACGGCTAAAACCTGCTGACTGGGCAGCGGTGTGAGGCAACTTCACAGGGCATTCCGAGCGGCTTGAAGGTCACCAGCTACACCTGGACGGTGGGCGGCGATGCCTTCAAGAACTATGACCCGACGTTGGCTAGCAACCAGCTCGTCCCGCTGGGCAGCACCGATTCGACCGGGCCAGCGCAGGGCAGCACATCAGTGGCGCCCCTTCTCTTCTACGACCGCAAGGCCGAGAGCCTGACCGTCACCTGTAATGCCACCCTGACCGCCCCCGACGGCACCAGCCTCAGCGTCAAAGCCACCTCGCCGTCCATCAACGTCGTCAAGCCGACGGCCACCTGGACGGCTCAGGCGGGATACATCCAGCGGTTTACTTTGCCTGGTCACTCGGACTACACCTTCTGGGGGCTATACCAAGACCCGCAGACCTCACAGCAATTCGGCATGAACTGGACCAGTATAAACTTCGCCTTCGACTCACCCTGCTTCTCCCCCGCGGGCGAAGGGTCTTTCACCCAGCTCGTCACGCCGAACGTGACACTAACTTCATACGGAACAACTGGCCCTGTGACGGGCGTCAACAATGGTGTGCAGGCACTAGACAACGCCCCTAACGTCCAGTCCTGGAATCTTCCCGAGACGGGGAGCGGGGGCGACGACCCTGCTGTGGACCTTCCCAACCAGCAGGCATATGTTTGGCCCGGCAACGTCGGTGACGGCTACACTAATAAAGACGCTTTCCAGACTTGGCTGATGTATATGCCGCCGAGCGTGGGCGGCATGGGGACCGTCTGGGTCCCGATCCAGACGTACTCCTGGAACTTGAACTTCTACACCAGTTGGACCGGGAGCAGCTGGAGCTATGCCGGCTATCCCCCATCCCCGGACCAGTTCTACACACCCATGACCACGGACGACCCGCCCCAGTGGTCTTCCGTTCAGAGCAATGTCAACTACAACCCCAACTAATATGGA
Source organism: uncultured Armatimonadales bacterium (assembly GCA_964249295.1). GTDB lineage: Bacteria > Armatimonadota > Armatimonadia > Armatimonadales > Capsulimonadaceae > CAZZVX01. The sequence goes on from CAXUCQ010000081.1 coordinate 9,157, forward strand.
AAGGGAGATGCCGTGAAAATCTTGAAGTATGCCGCCAGCCTGCTGGGGGCGCTCTGGCTCCTCGCCACGTCGTCCTCGCTGCTGGCTCAGAGTCAGCCTCAGTCGCCTCCCGGTACGCCCCGCCCGAGTCGGGACGAACTCAACCGCGTGGCGGGCGCTGGTTCATTCTTCCCCCCGGTCAAGCACGACCCCATTGAGGAGGAGCGCGACCGCCGGTGCCGCGCCAGTGACGCTCAGGGCATGGCCCTGCTCCGGGGGGGCGACGCTGGCGCGGCGGTCGCGGGTTTCCTCCAGGCCCTCGCCTTCGTACCCACCAACATCCTGGCACAAGAGCACCTAGCGCGGGCGTACACCGCCGCCGGACGGACGGGCGAGGCCATTACGACCTACCGCGCCCTGCTCTATCACGGCCCCAACATGGGTACCACCGCCGACTCCGACCCCGGTGTGCTGATGCCCTACGCCCTGCTGCTGCTGCAGACGGGCCAGCACTTGGAGGCGTTGGCCGTCTACCAGCGGGGCTGGAAGTCCCTCCCGACGGACCGGGGGCCGCGACCGCCCCTGTTCACCTCGCCCGACTTTGCGGACGCGGACTTCACCGCGTCCGCCTACACCGCGATGGGCCTGTACACGATCGCTTCGTCTAACCCCAACGGCGGCGACCCGGACTTCGAGCGGGCCATCGCTGCCGAGCCGAACCTCGCGGCGCCGTACTTCTACCTGGGGCAGGTTGACAAGTTCAAGCCGGGCCGCGCCACCGACGCGCTGGCGATGTTCGACCAGGCGGAGCGGCTCGGTGGGCCGGGGATGCAGCCGTTCGTAGACAAGGCGCTGAAGGACGGCCCGCCCGAGTTCACGACGGCGGTGAAAGCGGTGGGACTCGCGGCCCACTAGCTGGGGGCGGCGTTCCGGTCAGTTCTTGAGGCCGGGTGGTTGACACGAATGGGCGATATGTGATACACTGTCGCTGCACTCGTCGTCGGGATGTAGCGCAGTTTGGTTAGCGCACCGAGCTGGGGGCCCGGGGGTCGCAGG
>CAXUCQ010000082.1:0-10128 GCA_964249295.1 uncultured Armatimonadales bacterium
GCGGCGCTGGCGAAAGAGCGCGGGCAGGCCCAGCGCATCCTTATTCGCGTGACGCCCGGCATTGACCCGCATACCCACCGGCGCATCCGCACGGGGCAGGAAGACACCAAGTTCGGCCTGTCGGCGGCGGGCGGCGGGGCGATGGCGACGTTCGGGGTGGTGGCCGCGTCCGCCACGACGGTAACGTTGTCCTGAGCGGCCAGGGCCTCCAGGGCGTTGAACAGGTTGCCGCTGACGGGCGCCTCGCCGTTCTCCGTGGGGGCGACGCCCTGCTGGAGCGGGGCGAAGACGACCTGTGTGCCGGGGGCCTGGTTCGGGTTGGCCGGGGTCCACTGGACCAGCAGATCGAGAGTCGTCCCTGGAGGCGCCGGGCGCAGCAGGGTGACGGGGATCTGCAACTCTTCGTCGTTGGTCAGGTTCTGCGGCCCGGTCAGCGCGGGCGTGGCGGTCGCCGGGTCGGCGATCTGATCGACGCCCTTGATGACGTAGGCCATGACCGTCGCGTGCTTGATGCCGGCGGGCAGGTGGATGTGGAACAGGTGCGTCGTGCTGCCGTCCGCGCCGACGGTGGAAGTCACGGACTTGATCGTCGTCGGCACCCGGAGCGCGCCGCTGATGCCGAAACTGCCGGTGTCCACGCCGGGCGTCGAGACCTGATGGACCAGCACGGCGGCCAGGGCGAGCACGGCGAAGGCGGCCAGGATGCCGCCGCTGGCGCGGCGCTGGCGGAAGGAGCCGAGGGCGGCGAACCAGCCGGTCAGCGACAGGGCGGCGCGGCGCGAGGGCGCGGCCTCGCGCCGGGCGTGCTCCTCCGCCGCGAGTTCCAGCACCTTGGCGCGGAATCCGAGCGGCACATCGACCTCGGCGGCCTGGGGCGTGTCGAGCAGGGCGTACATCTGCTTGAACTGCGCGTAGTCCGCGCGGGCGTCCGGCTCGGTCTCGAAGTGCTGTTCCAGGGCCTGCGCCAGCGCGGGCGACAGCAGGCCTTCCATGTAGTCCGAGTAAAGCTCTCGTGCTCGTTCCGTCTTCATCGTCGTGAATCCTGAAAAAATCATGAAGCCCGCGGGGGCGCGCGGAAAGAGAGTAGCCCTCCCGCTGTCTGTCCGACGCCTTCAGGCGTTGAAAAGTTCCCGGATCGGGGCGAGCTTTTCTTTGAGGGCGAGACGGGCGCGGTTGAGCCGGCTTTTGACGGTGCCGATGGGCAGGTTCATGATCTCGGCGATCTCTTCGTAGGACTTCTGCTCGGTATGGTACAGCACGACCATGGCGCGCTGGTACTCGGGCAGGGACTGGACGGCGCCCTGGAGTATCTCGCCGCGCTCTTTCTCCTCGGTGATGGCCTCGGGCAGCGGGGACGGGTCCTCAATCTGGCGGGCGACGGAGGACTCTTCCAGGTCCATGTACTCGTCGAGGGAGGAATGCGGGTGGGCGCGGGCGCGTTTACGGTCGTCGAGGAAGACGTTGGTGGTGATGCGGAACAGCCAGGTGGTGAACGAGGCGTCGCCGCGGAAGCCGCCGATGGCGTTGTAGACGCGCAGGAAGGCGTCCTGGGCGATGTCGTTGGCGTCGTCGTAGTTGCCGGTCAAACGATAGGCGAAGTTGTAGACCTGCTTCTCGTACTTCTTGACCAGCTCGTTGAACGCGGCCAGGTCTCCCTTTTTGCAGCGCTCGATCAGGTTCCGCTCTTCGGTGGACGCGGCCGCTCGGGGCGTGTTCCGGCGCGCGCTTGCCACTTCATCCATCCTGTGTCTCCGGCAGACGTTTGGCGTCGGTTGCTTCGCTCAGTGTACCCATTCGCCGCCCGCTTTACGCCGTCTCGGCTCAGAAGCCGGTATAGTGGACCTCTTGCGTAAGTCGCCCAGGACTGAAGTCCTGGGCTGCCAATTGCAGACTGCCCGAGGGTGAGGGCGCCGGAAAGGGGTCACAAGAGCGGGGCGAGGACCTGGGCGCTGCGGCTGGGCAGGTAGATCTGGACGCTCCGATCGCGGCCATACATGGGGACGTTCTGTACGGGGTAGACGGCTCCCTCGGCGCCGCGGCCCGGCCCGGAGAAGCGGGCGTCATCGGTGTTCAGGACCACACGATAATCGGCGGCGTCGGGGACGGGGATACGCAAGTCCGCGTAGGACTCGGTCGGGTGGAAGTTGAAGGCGAAGACGAGCGGGCCGTGGCGGTAGACGAGCTGGCGCGTGTCTTCGTGCAGGGCGAGCTGCTCGATCAGATGGTCGGGGAGCAGGTGGAACCGGGCGTCCAGGGCGTTCAGGGCGCGGTCGAACTCCTGCAGGCCGCCGTAGCGCAGGCCGGGATCGTCGGCCAGCGACCACTGGCGGCGGGCGTGGTGGTACGAGAAGCCGTTGCCCTCGCGGGGGAAGTCCACCCACTCGGGGTGGCCGAACTCGTTGCCCATGAAGTTGAGGTACGCTTCGCCGGCGAGGCTGAACGTCAGCAGGCGGATCATCTTGAGCAGGGCGATGCCGCGATCGACGACGACGCTCTGATCGTTCCGGCCCATGTGGCGGTACATCTCGGCGTCCATCAGGCGGAAGGCCAGGGTCTGGTCGCCGACGAGCGCCTGGTCGTGGCTCTCGACGTAGCCGACGTGCTTCTCGCTGAAGCGGCGGTTGAGCAGCTCGGCGTAGAGGGCGTGAAGACTCCACTGCTCATCGGGGACTTCCTTGACGAGCTTGATCCAATAATCCGGGACGCCCATCGCCAGGCGGTAGTCGAAGCCCAGCCCGCCGTCGGCGAGCGGGCGGGCGATGCCGGGCATCCCGGACACGTCCTCGGCGATCAAAACGGCGGCGGACGCGGTGGCGTGGGCGACGGCGGTGGCGAGCTGCAGGTAGGTGACGGCGTCCTCGTCCACGTTGCCGCCGAAATAGTCGTCGTAGCCCGTGAAGACGTGGGCGATGCCGTGGTCACGGTACATCATGCTGGTGACGCCGTCGAAGCGGAAGCCGTCGAAGCGGAACTCTTCCAGCCAGAAGCGGACGTTGCTCAGGAGGAAGCGCCGGACTTCGAACTTGCCGTAGTCGAAGACGAGCGAGTCCCAGGCGGCGTGCAGGCCCCGCGCCCCGGCGTGGAAATACTGGAAGTCGGTGCCGTCGAAGCGGTTCAGGCCCTCCTGGGTGTTCTTGACGGCGTGGCTGTGGACGAGGTCGAGCAGCACCAAGATGCCTCGGGCGTGGGCGGCGTCGATCAGGGCCTTGAGGTCCTCGGGGGTGCCGAAGCGGGACGACACGGCGTAGAAGCTGCTGACGTGGTAGCCGAACGAGCCGTAGTACGGGTGTTCCAGGACGGCCATGAGCTGGACGGCGTTGTAGCCGAGCGACTGGATGCGGGGCAGGACGCGCCCGGCGAACTCGGCGAACGTGCCGACGCGGCCCTCCTCCTGCGCCATGCCGACGTGGGCCTCGTAGATGCGAAGCCCCTGACCTGTTGGGACCTGTGGCGCGGCCTGGGCGAATGCATAGGGCGTCGGCGGCATCCAGTATTGGGCCGCGAAGTCGTTCGTCTGCGGGTCCTGCACGACGCGGCGGGCGTAGGCGGGGATTCGGTCTGCGGCGTCATGGTCGGTGACGACGTAGACTTTGACGCGGCTGCCGTGGGTGAGCGGTGCGCCTGCCCCGTCGGGCAGGAACAGATGCCAGACGCCCCACTCGTCGCGCTCCAGCGGGTGACTGTCCCGGTCCCAGCCGTTGAAGTCGCCGGTCAGCGCGAGCCGGCGGGCGGCGGGCGCCCACTCGCGGTACCAGACGCCTTCCTGGCCGTCCTGTGTCCCCCGGTTGAAGCCGAAGTAGCGGTAGCCTTGGCTCACGACGCCCAGGAGACCGCCCCCGGCGTCGAGCGCGGCGCGGGCAGCCTGGTATCGCGCGTCGCGGTGGCGCAGCGCGTCGGCGTAGGGCGTCAGCCACGAGTCGAGGGCGATGAGGCCGGTTCCGTCGTTGGTTGTCATAAAGTGGAATGCGCCGGGGCTTCCGCCCTGGGCCAAGAGATTGGAGGGGCGTGGAAGGAAGGCGGGGGACCCCGCCCTGCTCTCCCCTGCCACACGACTTATGTCAGAGGTCTAATACTGCAACTCCGCCGGGGAATCCTCCCTGGCCGATGCGCGCCGCGCGAATGGGTCCGACGGACCGCTCTCCGTCCGCGGCTGGATCCGGCTGTCCGCCCGCGACCGTACAGCTCAGTGTTTGCGTCCCTCTGTGTCGCGGGTAGAAGCAGGCAGAAAGTCTGTCATGCAAACACCCAACGATGCCCTCCCGCTTGCCCCCGTCAGCACTGCGGAAGCGATGAATCGCGCCCAACAAGTGGCCGAGTGCTGTGCGGCTCATGCCGCCGAGATCGACCACGAGGGGGCGTTCCCGAGCGAGGAGTTCCGGTGGATCGCGGACGCGGGGCTGCTGGGCGTCTGCCTGGGCGCCGAGTTGGGCGGCCCCGGCTTGGGCGTTGCCCCCGGCACGACGCCGGATCTGCTGCGGCTGCTGACGCACGTCGGGCGGGGCAGCCTGCCGGTCGGTCGGCTGTTTGAAGGCCATGTCAACGCCCTGCTGCTGATGCAGACGTTCGGGACGCCGGACCAGCAGCGGGGGTGGGCGGCGGACGCGCGGGAGCACCGGCGCTTGTTCAGCGTCTGGAACACCGAGGCCGAGGACGGGCTGCGGCTGGTCCCGCTGGACGGCGGGCGGTACCGGTTGGAAGGGGCGAAGACGTTTGCCTCGGGCGCGGAGCACGTCGCGCGGCCTCTGGTGACGGCGGCGCTGCCGGACGGCGGCTGGCAGATGTGCATCATCCCGACGGAGCGGGTCGGCGCGGCGACGAGCGACCCGTCGTTCTGGCAGCCGCTCGGGATGCGGGCGACGGCGAGCGTCCACCTGGATTTCACGGGCATCGAGCTGTCCCCCGGCGACTTCCTGGGTGCGCCGGGCGACTACTACCGGCAGCCGGCCTTCGGCGGCGGCGTGGCCCGCGTCTGCGCCGTCCAGGTCGGCGGGGCGCAGGCCGTCCTGGAGGCGACGCGCGCGTACCTGCGTCAGACGGGACGGACGTCTGACCCGTATCAGCAGGCCCGCGTGGGGCAGATGGCGGCGCTGGTCGAGTCCGGGCGCTTGTGGCTGGGCGGCGCGGGCGAGCAGCAGGACCGCGCCGAATCCGACGCCGAGGCGGTCGTTGCCTACGCGAACCTGACGCGGACATCGGTCGAGACGATCTGCCTCGACGTGATGCGGCTGGCCGAACGGTCGGTCGGCGCGCGCGGGCTGCTGCGCCCCCACCCGCTGGAGCGTCTGCATCGCGATCTGACCTTGTATCTGCGACAGGCCGCGGCCGACGCGACACTGGCCCAGGCCGGACGGCACGTCCTAGAAAGCGCCTCTCCTATCCATGACCTCTGGCATGACCTCCGACTTCTGGCAGACTGACGGCTTCGTCGGCGACGCGACCCTGCTCCCCTTGCGTCCGCCCGACGCGCTCGACCGCTTCGGCCCGACGCTGATCGTCGCGCCCCACCCCGACGACGAGTCGCTCGGGTGCGGCGGCCTGATCGCGCTGCTGCGCCGCCGGTCCGTGTCCGTCCATGTGCTGTTCGTTACCGACGGGACCCTGTCACACCCGAATTCGCGCCGCTACCCGGCCCCCGCTCTGCGCGCGTTGCGGGAAGCCGAGGCGACGGCGGCGCTGGCGACGCTCGGGGTCGAGGCCGGACACGTCACGTTCCTGCGGCTGCCGGACGGCTCGGCGCCGGATCGCGCGGCGGCGGGGTTCGACGACGCCGTAGAGCGGTGCCGCGCGCCTCTGACGGCCATCGCGCCGGAAACGGTCTGCCTGCCGTGGCGGCGTGACCCCCACCCCGACCACCGCGCCGTCAGCCAGATCGTCCGGGCGGCCGCCTGGTCCGCCTGCGCGGCCGCCCGTTTGATCGAGTACCCGATCTGGACCTGGGAGCGAGCGGCGCCCGAGGACCTGCCGCAGCCGGGCGAGGTCTGCGGGTGGCGACTCGACATCGACGCTGTGGCGGCGCAGAAACAGGCGGCCATCGCCTGTCATGCGTCGCAGGTGACGCGCCTGATCGACGACGACCCGGACGGGTTCTGGCTGTCGCCGGAGGTGCTGGCGCACTTCGCCGCTCCGTGGGAGGTTTTTCTGGAGACCGTAGACATCCCGCGTGAGTCCCAGGGCTGAACCCTTGGGCTACAAAGTGCGTACTGCCCGAGGGTAAGGGCGCAGAGAGTGACACAGGCTATCCTCACCTATGAACCCGAATCAGCCCCATACGCTGCCGCCAAGCTACTTCGACGACGTGTACCGCGCCAATGCCGACCCGTGGGGGTTCGAGGTCAAGCCCTATGAGCGGGAGAAGTATGACGCCACGCTGGCGGCGCTGCCCCGCCCGCGCTACCGGAGCGCGTTCGAGATCGGCTGCTCCATTGGCGTGCTGACGGCGCGGCTGGCGGAGCGGTGTGACCACCTGCTGGCCGTGGACGGCAGCGTTCTGCCGCTGGAACGCGCCCGCGAGCGCTGCCGCCATCTGCCGCAGGTCGAGATCGCGCAGATGGTCGTCCCGGAGCAGTTCCCCGCCGGCCCGTTCGACCTGATCCTGGTGTCCGAGGTCGGCTACTACTGGGAACCGGACGATCTCCGCAAGGCACAGGAATTGATGCTGGAGCGATTAGAGCCTGGCGGGCATCTGGAGTTGGTCCACTGGACGCCCTGGGTGCATGATTATCCGCTCACCGGCGATGAGGTGCATGAGTCGTTTCTGGCGCTCGCGGCGGAGGGGGGGCCTCTGCGGCGCGTCAGCGGCAGCCGCGCGGAGAACTACCGCCTGGATGTGTATGAGCGGACAGACGCGCCCGCAGGTCCGTGATGGCCGCCGTGACAGGGAGAAGCGGCCAGCGACACGCCCACGGACCGTCGGGGGTTTCGTGCGCCTGCTGGACCGGCTTCCAGAGGCTGCCGAACGGCTCGCAGGGCGCGATCAGGCCGCCGCGCAGCACTTGGACCGGGACGCAGAGCGCCTCGGCCAAAGCGACAACGTCCCCGTGTTGAGGGCAGCGGCCCGCGCGGGCGTCCCGCCACAGCCGTCGCAGGCGGGCGCGGCTGCGGAACCGGACGGCCAGCGCCGCCGGGTCCGGGACCCGGTGCGGGGCCGACGCCTGCGCCATGTCCGACCATTCGCGCAGTTGGGTCGCCAGGCCCAGGCCGGTGCGCCCACTCTGCCGCGCCGACGAAGTCACCCGCACATGGGGGCTGTGACGAATCCGGGCGTCGATGCGCCGCAGCGCCCGGCCCAGCGCGACATCCTCCAGGCACGGCACGGGCGGCAGGCCGCCGACGGCGCCGTAGGCCTCCGCCGTGACGGCGAGGCTGGCGCCGAAGAACTGGTGATGCCTCGGCCACGGGTCGTGGGGGTCTGGGTCCAGGCCGGCTTCCAACTGTGTGCGGAGCCAGTGGTACGTCACGTCCCGCAGGTGGTAACGCCGGGACCCGGCGTCCTCGTGGCCCGCAACGAGGATGCGGCCGCCGACGGCGTCCGCGCCGCCGGCGATCTCGCGCAGCGTCTGCGCCACCCAGTCGGGCGCGACGCTCGTATCGCCGTCGGTGGAGGCGATCACGCCGCCGGGCCGCCCCAGCGCCCGGAAGCGCCGACGCGCGGCGTCCATCAGGAGGCGGCGCGCGGTCCCGACGTCGGCCTGGCCGGCGGGCAGATCGCGCTCGGCGACGCGCAGCGCGAGGCGTGGATGGTTTTGGGCGAAGCGGCGGGCGACGGCGGCGGTGTCGTCACGGCAGTTGTTGGCGAGCAGCAGGACTTCGTAGAGGCCTGGGTCGAGCGGCCTGCCGCCGGAGTCTGCCTGGGCGCCGAGTTTCGCCAGTGTCTGCGGCAGCCAGGCGGCTTCATCCCGCACGGGCAGGACAACGGAGAGCCGCAGCGCGGCGGCTGGAGGCGCATCGAAGGTCAGGGGCGGCAGCATCGAAGATTGATCCCATTCTAGGCCGGTGGACGGTGGCCGCGACAGGAGAGTATACCCGCCACGGCTGAAGCGCACTCGCCGCGTGGTTGAAGCCAAGGCGTTTCCGGGAATGAAGTCCTGCGACGGTGAACTTTCCCGTCGACTCACTTGTATCAGTCGATAGGGCGTCTGCGACACCTAGACCTGTCGCCGTAAATACCAGACGTGTTTTCTTGAAGGCCGCCACGCTGCTGTGGCTTGGAGCACGGAATCCCGATCATGACAACGGAAGATTATGATGCCATCGTCATCGGCGCGGGACAGGGCGGCGATCCGCTTGCCCGTGCTTGGGCGAAGGCCGGGCGCAGAACGGCATTGATCGAGCGCGCGCAGATCGGCGGGACGTGTGTCAACACGGGCTGCACGCCGACCAAGACGATGATTGCGAGCGCGCGCATGGCCTACCTCGCGCGCCGGGCCGGAGACTACGGCGTTCTGGGGTCGGTCAACGCCATCGACATGGCGACCGTGTACCGGCGCAAGCAGAGCGTCGTCGAGAGCTTCCGCAGCGGCACGGAAGAGAAGATCGAATCGACCGAGCGTTTGACACTGCTGCGGGGCGGGGCGGCGTTCACCGGCCCCAACTCGCTGTCCGTCACGATGAACGACGGCGGCATGCGGGAGATCACCGCTGAACAGATCTTCATCAACACCGGCGCCGGCCCGGCCATCCCGCCCATCGACGGCCTGAAGGATGTCCCCTATCTTACCTACGAGACCATTGAGGAACTGAAACAGGCGCCGCCGCATCTGGTGATCCTGGGCGGGAACTATATCGGCTTGGAATTCGGGCAGATGTTCCGCCGATTCGGCTCGGACGTGACGATCATCGAGAAGGCGGCCAGCATCCTGAGCCGCGAGGACGACGACGTGTCCGACGCGGTGACGAAAATCCTGCGCGATGAAGGCATCGAGATCATCACCGACGCGGAAGCCGATGCTGTCTCGTACTCGGAGGGGATGATAACGCTTTCCATCAAGACGGGAGAAGGCACGCGCACGGTTGAAGGCACCCATTTGTTGGTTGCCGTCGGGCGGACGCCCAACACTGCGCGCCTTGGGGTACAAAATGCCGGCATCGAAACGGACGAGGCGGGACACATCCAGGTCAACGAGCGCCTGGAAACGAGCGCCTCAGGCGTCTGGGCGCTGGGCGATGTCAAGGGCGGGCCGCAGTTCACGCACATCTCCTACGACGATTACCGCATTTTGGAGGCCAATCTGCTGAAGGGCGGCCATCGGACGACGGCGGACCGGCTCGTGCCGAACACGACGTTTATCGATCCGCAACTGGGCCGCGTCGGACTGTCCGAGAAAGAAGCCCGCGAGCAGGGTCTGGAGATTAAAGTGGCGAAGCTGGCGCTGAGCGAAACGGCGCGCGCCATTGAGACCGACGAGACGCGGGGCTTGATGAAAGCCGTCGTGGACGCGAAGACGGGTCAGATCTTGGGGTGCGCCATTCTCAGCCCCGAGGGCGGGGAGACGATGGCCGTCATCGAGGCGGCGATGCTGGGCCGACTGCCTTACACGATGCTCCGCGATGGCGTCTTCGCGCACCCGACCTGGGCCGAGTCGCTGAACAACCTTTTCATGACGATTGACGGCTAGTTTTGCCCCCGGAGGCTGGAAGCGAGACCCCACCATGCAATCTTTGTCCGGGAACGTGGACACCCGTGACGCGCTGCGGAAACGCTATGACGCCGTGCGGGGCTGGAGCGAGGCGTTCTGCCGGCCCCTCGAACCCGAGGACTACGTCGTGCAGTCGATGCCGGACGCCAGCCCGGCGAAGTGGCACCTGGCGCACACCAGTTGGTTTTTCGAGACGTTCGTGCTGAAGCCGAACGTGGCCGGCTATCAGTCGCTGCACCCGCAGTACGATTACCTCTTCAACTCCTACTACAACTCGGTCGGCGAGCGCCACTGCCGCCCCAAGCGCGGCCTGGTCTCGCGCCCTACGGTCGCGGACGTGTACCGCTACCGGGCTTACGTAGACGACCATATGCGCCGCCTCATCGACGACATGACGGACGCGCAGTGGGACGCGACGCTGCCGATCATCACGCTGGGCCTGCATCATGAACAGCAGCATCAGGAGTTGATGGTCACGGACATCAAGCACGTC
>CAXUCQ010000083.1:0-841 GCA_964249295.1 uncultured Armatimonadales bacterium
ACCTGCCCGCCGCCAAGCTGGGCGTCTGCAAGGTCAACATCGACACCGACGGGCGCCTGGTCTGGACCCGCGTCCACCGCGAGTTCTTCCGGGACAAGCCGGAAGACTTCGACCTGCGTTCGCCCGGCAAGATCTACATCGCCGAGTACGCCAAGTTCATCGCCAGCCGCTCCGAGCTGCTCGGCTCCAAAGGCCAGCTCGACGGCGCCCGCGCCCACGCGCAGGGGAAGTAGGACAAGTAGGCCTCTCCCCCGGCCCCTCTCCGTCGCGCCCTCCGGGGCTGCCAGTGCAGGAGAGGGGCCGGGGGAGGGGCCTCCGAGACAGTATGCCTCTTATGACCACGCCCCACCCCCGACTCGCCGTGTCCACCTGGAGCCTGCACCGGGCCATTGACGCGGGCTTGCCCCTGTTGGATGTCCCCGCCCAGGCCGCCGCGCACGGCATCGGCAAGTTGGAGGTCTGTCACTTCCATATGCCCCACAGCGACGAGGGCTATTGGGACGATCTCCGGGGCGCGCTCGATGACGCGGGCGTCCAGTTCTTCACGCTGCTCATCGACGACTTCGACCTGACCCACCCCGACCAGGCGCGGCGTGAACAGGCCGTCAACGACATCGCCCGGTGGATCGCCGTCGCCGGGGACTGCGGCGCGGCGCGCGCCCGTGTCGTCGCCGGGAAGCAGGCCGCCGACGGAGACACCTTGCGCCTCAGCGCCGCCGGGCTTGCGACGCTGCTGCCGCGAGCCGCCGACGCCGGGGTGCGGCTCGTGACGGAGAACTGGCACAAGCTGCTGAGCCGGCCCGCCGATGTGCTTACGCTTTTGGAAATGCTCAATGGCGAT
>CAXUCQ010000083.1:851-4669 GCA_964249295.1 uncultured Armatimonadales bacterium
CCTGATGCTCGACTTCGGCAACTGGAGAGGCGAGCGCAAGTATGCCGACCTGGCGCAGATCGCGCCGCTGGCGACTTCCACCCACGCCAAGGCCGACTTCCCCGCCGCCGGGCGGATGGACCGCGACGACTTCACCCGGTGCCTCGACCTCTGCCGCGATGCGGGCTTTTCCGGGCCTCACTCGCTGATCTTCGACGGGCCCCTGGATGCTGACGAAGACGAATGGGCCAGCCTGGACCAGATCCGCGCGGCCGTCACGCCTTACCTTACCCCGCCCGCCCCATGATCTATGCCATCGGCGACATCCACGGCGAGGCGGGCGCGCTGCGCGAGATGCTGGCGACGCTCCCCGTCCGGCCCACCGACCTGGTGATCTTCCTCGGCGACGCCATCAACCGCGGCCCGGACGGCTACGACTGTGTCGAGCAGATTCTGGCGTTTGATCGCTGCCGCAAGGTCTTTGTCCAGGGCAACCACGAGGAGGCCATGCTGATGTTTCTGGAGGAAGGCGCCGTGACGGCCCTGACGGGCATGGACGCCCAGGGGACGCTCGACTCGTATGCCGCTCGCGGCTGCGCGCTCGCGCCCGGCTTTCCCGAGGGTCTGCCCGAGACGCACCGGCGCTTTTACGCCCAAGCCTATCCGTGGACGCTGCCGTTCTACATCACCGACGGGTACATCTTTACCCACGCGGGCTGGGACCTGGCGCTGCCGCTGGAGCGCCAATCCTCGGGCGCGCTGCGCTGGGGCAAGGTCAAAGGCTATGAGACGCCGCTCTGGACGCAGACCGTGGTGCGCGGGCATACGCCGTTCCCCCGCGTCACCCACGCCCGCGCCAAGCAGTACATCGGCGTGGATACGGGATGCGGTTTGGGCGGCTTCCTGTCCGCCATCGCGCTGCCGACGGGCGAGACCTGGGCCGCGCGGGCCGCGTCTTTCTCCCCCGCTTGGTACGCCCGTCTGCGCGGCTGACGCCCGGCGTCAGAGGCAGCTCGTCCCCGGCCCGGTCCAGGCGACGCCGAGCCAGTCGGCTAATGTCGCCGCGATGTCCGCGAACGTCGCCCGCGTCCCCAAGTCCGTGTCGGCGGCGACGCCGCGCCCGACCAGGAGCAGCGGGACGTGCTCGCGGGAGTGGTCCGTCGAGGGGGTGGTCGGGTCGTTGCCGTGGTCCGCCGTCAGCAGCAGCAGGTCGTCGGGCCGCAGCGCGGCCAGGATGGGGGCCAGGGCGGCGTCGAACGCCGTCAAGGCCGACGCGAAGCCTGGCGCGTCGTTGCGATGGCCGTAGAGCATGTCGAAGTCCTCGCAGTTGGCGAAGACCAATGCTTCGCGGCCCGTCTGGATCGCTTCCAAGATGGCCGCCAGGTGCGCCGGGTTGTTCTGCGTCCGCTCGGCCCGCGCGAACAGCGAGCGGGGGAAGAGATCGGCGATGACGCCGATGGCGTGGGTCGTCCGGCCCGCGTCTTGGAGCGCTTGGAGGAAGTTCTGGCGGGGCGGGGCGAGCGGATAATCCCGCCGACCTTCCGTGCGCCGGAACGTGTCGGGCGTGTCGCCGACGAACGGACGCGCGATGACGCGCTGGACGTTATTGGGGGCGACCAGCAGCGACCGCGCCGTTTCGCACATGGCGTAGAGTTGGTCGAGCGGCACGACGTCTTCGTGCGCCGCGACCTGGAACACGCTGTCCGCCGACGTGTAGACGATGGGTCTGCCGGACGCGATGTGTTCCATGCCCAGCCGCCGCAAAATCTCCGTGCCGGAGGCCGCGACGTTGCCCAGCGATTCGCGCCCGATCCGCGCCTCGAACTCGGCCATCACGGCAGGGGGGAAGCCGTCAGGGTAGGTCGGGAACGGCGTGGCCGTCACGACGCCCATCATCTCCCAGTGGCCCGTGACGCTGTCCTTGCCTGCCGACGCTTCGGCCATCCGGCCCCAGCCGCCGGGCGCGGGTCCGGGCGCGACGCCTCGGATCGGCGCGACGTTTCCCAGTCCCAGCCGCCCCAGCGTCGGCAGGGTCAAGCCGCCGACGGCCTCGGCGACATGGGGCAGCGTCGCGCTGTCCGGGTCTGTGGCCCCGTAACGGGCGGCGTCGGGCAGCGCCCCCACCCCACACCCGTCCATGACGATGATGATCGCTCGGCGCATCTTCCGTCTTTCACTTGGCCTTCTACTTGGCCTTCTACTTGGCCTTGGGGTCGTCGGTTTTGTCCGGTTTGGGGAACGCGACGCCGATCAGGCCGCCCAGCACCAGCAGGCCGATGTCTTTGGCGATCTCCCGCTCTTGCGGGGTCGAGTGCGGCAGCAGGAACACGAGCAGGCAGCCCGCGAAGACGAGCACGGAGATGACGTAGGAAGTCCCCCGGATGCTGCGGTTCAGCCGGGCGTCGGCTTCCTTCAGCCGGATCTCCGACGCTTCCTGCTGCGGCGTCTGCCGCTTCAGGCTGATGCTGATGTCGATCTCGCTGTACTGCGCGTCGCTGCCGAGTTTGCCCCGGTCGATCTGCGGGCGCGTCAGGGCGATGGGGTTGCCCGTGTCTGCTTCGTGCGGAATGATGTTCAACAAAAAACGGGCCGTGTGGACACCACACGGCCCCGGCGGCTCGGGCCGCCGCTAGACGCCGACGATCTCGGTGGTCAGGGTCTGGTTCTTTTCGGCCACGCCGAACTTCTTGCCGGACTTCTTGGCCTGCAGCGCCACGTCCACGAGGGCGATGGCGCGGCGCAGGACGTCGCTCTTGGTGACGTTCATCTCTTCGGAGAGTTCCGTCAGCTTGTCGTACAATTCCGGCGAGATGTCCGCGCTCAGCCGGACTTTGGGCTTCCCCCGGCGCGCGACGGAGGGGATCTCCGCCGGGTCGGTCCGCACGGGGGCCGGGAAATCGTCGATACCGACGGCGGTCTGTGGGACGGAGTTATTGGGTTGCTGGTTGACGGCCATGACTTGCCTCCCGGCAGGCGCGTGTAAAATCTACGTGTGTAAAAAGCCTGCCTGGAACGATTATAGCCAATCCGCGCCGGAAATTCATGCGCCAGCCGCAAATTTCTTTTTTTCATCCGCCGGGAGAGTCAAACGAGGTCTTTCAGGACGAGCACGACGTCCCGCTGGCGCAGGCTTTTCGGCGCTTGCACCGTCAGCGGGACGCGACTCCCCGGTGCGGACTGGCGCAGCATCAGGCGGACGGCAGAGAGCGACAGACGCGCGGCGTCCTGGCCGTCGACCGCCGTGACGGTGTCGCCTGGGTGAACGCCCGCCTGCGCCGCCGGTCCGCCCGGAGTGATGTCGATGACCTTGAACACTGGTCCGTCTTGATTGAGCCACATCCCGGACCGGTCCCAGGGGATCGGCCGTCCGAAAGCGTCGTTCTTCTCGAAGAACGCCTGCCGCCGATGGTAGTCGAGCGTGACCGTGAACTGCTCCAGCAGGCACCCGCCGATGTTGCCCGCCGTGTGCGCGAAGTCGAATGCGCCGCCCCGCGCCTGGTCGAACTCGACCAGCGGGTTCGTGATGACGGCTTCGCCGATGCCAAACGCCGAGGCCCGTCCCAAGCCCGACCAGACCGGCCCGCGCACGCCCCACCCCGTCATGGCCTGGACGGTGGGCCGCGTCCGGGCGTCGCAGCGGCCCCGGAAGTTTCGGAACACGGCCAGCGCGCGCCGGTCCCCGGTGTCGATGTTGAACGTCCCGTCCGCCCCGTCCAGCCGCGCCGTGATCTGCGGGATGTGTCCGAGGAACGTCAGATCCCGCTCGACGCCGTTCCCGGCGTAGTGGAACGCCTGGGGCGGCGTCAGCGTCAGCAGCCGATGCTCGTAGTCGCTCCGAA
>CAXUCQ010000083.1:4679-9971 GCA_964249295.1 uncultured Armatimonadales bacterium
ATCCGAACCACGTACTGCCGGAACAGCTCCATGCCGATCAATCCGCCGAACGGCGTCAGGCCCTCCACGGCCTCGATGTCCGGCAGCGGGATGACCGCGAACGATTCCTGGGCCAGCCGCAGCGGCCCGATCTGCGCCGACGCCAGCCGCGTCCGCCTGCCGGTCAGGCCCAGCGCCTGCGCCGTTTTCGCCGTCAGACAGTTGTACGCCCCCGTGTCCAGGGCGAACCAGTACGGCCCCTTGCCGTCGAGCGTGACGCTGAGCATGACATGGTCGCCGATCAACTCGAACGGGATTGTGACGGAAGCCGAGGCCGCCTGCGGCGGGGCCGCTGGTGAAGGCGGGGACTGTGCCGGGAGTCGGCAGAGAAGCGACAGCAGAAGGATGGGGGCGAACAGCGCCCCGCGAAGTGAAAACAGTCCGTAGCGGTTGTGCATAACACTTGGTCATACGGACACAGACGCCGGAACATCACAGAGGCGAGGTCTCACGCGGCGACTGGTTCAGACGCCTCTTCCCGGATAATGATCTCCAGCGCTTCCTCCAACATAGCGAGTTCCTCGCCCGCATCCGCGCTGGCGATGTCGTCCGGGTGTGCAAGCATCCAGTCGCGCAGAATCTGCCGGGCCTGCCGGATCGCAGGCAACGATCTTTGACGCTTTAATGGGCGAATTCTCTCCCACATCTTTTCACACTCGATACGCTGATGTTCGTCCATTGTCATTGGCCTCGAATATTTTCTTGACGAGATTCGGCACCAGAAGGTCGAGTCGTCAGACCTTTTCCGCGCACGCCGAAGGTTCTTCGGAAATGCCCCGGCACGCCGCCTACGTCCAGCCAGTCGTCTGCCGCCCGCCCTTGTTTGTCACACAGGCTCAAATCGGCCTGCCGTTCTCGGAGCAGTTCGACGATCTCGCGCCGGTTCCAGTGGGCGGCCTCGATGGCTGGGCTGTCGCCCCTGCTGCTAACGGCGTTGATGTCCGAGCCGCTTGCCAACAGGGCCTGAACGATCTCGCCGTGTCCCTGTGAGGCCGCGAGGTGGAGGGCGGTTCTGCCGTTGGGGTGCGGCACTTGAGAGTCGGCGCCGGCCTCAAGCAACAGGCCGACGACGGCGAGGTGTCCTTCCCGCGCGGCGAGCATGAGCGGCGTGAAATAGTGGACGCTGACGGCATCCACATCGTCCCCGACGGCTAAGGCCGCTTCCACTTCCTGCAGGCGGCCCAGACGTGCCGCCCGATGTATGTGTGCCATTTGACTCAGTTCACGCGCGGGGGTGGGTCTTGTCGTAGACGGCGCGCAGGCGGGCGACGTCGACGTGGGTGTAGCGCTGGGTGGTCTCGACACTCGCGTGGCCGAGCATCTCCTGGATGGCGCGCACGTCCGCGCCGCCAGCCAGCAGGTGCGTGGCGAAGGAGTGGCGCAGGGTGTGGGGGCCGATACTTTTGGCGATCCGCGCTTCCTGGGCGTAGTCTTGGACCAGGTGCCGGAAGTGGTGCCGCGTCATCGGGCCGCCGTGGTCGGTCACGAAGAGAAACGGGGACGGCGGCTTGTTCTTCAGCAGCAGGGGACGGGCCTGGGAGAGATAATGGGCCAGGGCGGCTTTGGACCGGGCGCCGAGCGGCACTTCGCGCTCTTTGGCCCCTTTGCCGAGGGGCCGGACGAGGTCGGATTGGGTGTCCACGTCGGCGGCCTGGAGAGTCACGAGTTCCGAGACGCGCAGGCCGCTGCCGTACATCAGCTCCAGCATGGCGCGGTCGCGGACGCCTTCGGGCGTGCCGCCGGGCGGCGCGTGGAGCAGGCGATCCACTTCGGCGACGGACAGCGTCGTCGGCAGGCGTCGCCCTTTCGGGCGCGTCCCTTCCAGCCGGGCGGTCCAGTCGGCGGCGCAGACGCCTTCGCGGCACAGAAACTGCGCCCACATCTTCAGGGTCGTGGCTTTGCGGGCCAGTGTCGCCGGGGCCAGGCCCCGGCGGTGCAGCATCGCCAGGTGGGAAATGGCGTGGTCCGGGGTGATGTCCGCCGGGGACGCAACGCCGCGCCTGTCCAGGGCGGCGGCGAACTGGGCCAGGTCACCCCCGTAGGCGTCCAGCGTGTGCGGGGACAGGCCGCGCTCGGCGTTCATGTTGTCGAGGAACCCGGAGATGGCCGAGGCGAGTGTCATGGCTCGTTCACGACGATGGGGTGCTGCGAGTCGTCCGGCACGGCCAGCAGGTCTTCGCCGGGCAGGAAGTCGTCGGGCATCGGCTCCGGCTCCGCCGACGATGCGGGGCGGGCGCGGGACTGCGCCCAGAGCCGCAGCAGGTCGATGCGCTCCTTCATGGTCAGCGACAGCGGGATGGACTGCCCCGTGACGGCGATGATGTCTTCGGTCGTCACCTCCCGGTCCACGTCGAACGCATCGTACAGGGCGCTGATGACGGCCTGCTCGATCTCCGCCCCCGAGTAGCCCGCCGTGGCTTTGGCGAGCGCGGACAGGTCGAACTGGGCGGGGTCGCGCTTGCGCTTGCGCAGGTGGATGGCGAAGATCTCGCCGCGCTCCTCTTCGCCGGGCAGGTCCACGAAGAAGATCTCGTCGAAACGGCCCTTGCGCAAGAGTTCCGGCGGCAGGGCCGTCACGTCGTTGGCCGTGGCGACGACGAAGCACGGCGCGGTCTTGTCCTGCAGCCAGGCGATGAACGTGCCGAAGACGCGGGCGGTCGTGCCGCCGTCGGAGATGCCCGACGACTGCGTCCCGGCGAAGCCCTTCTCCAGCTCGTCGATCCAGACCACGTTGGGGGCGGTGCTTTCGGCGACCCGGATGGCCTTGCGGATGTTCTCCTCGCTCTGCCCCACGATGCCGCCGAAGATCTTGCCCACGTCCATGCGTAAAAGCGGCAGCTTCCACAGACTGGCGATGGCTTTGCTGGACAGTGAGTTGTGCGTGACCGTGAAATCGCCGAGCAGGTACAGCCCGTCGCCGTCCAGCTCAAAGCCGTAGTAGTCGTCCACGCCGACGGGCCGGACTTTGATGCCGACGTTGAGGACGTTCTTGCGCTGGCCGCGCGGCCGGCACCGCTTCCGTTCCAAACGCACCGGGATATTGTCCGTGTCGCCCGAGATGGTGATGCGGAAGTAGTCGCCGGTCCTGACACAGCCTTTGTGGGTGCAGGATTTCTGGGTCGGCTTGATGTACGCCGCGAGGCCGAGCGACCGGGCGAGGAAGACGATGTCCTGGGCCAGCGTCTCGTTCTTCTGGATCACGTCATAGGTGTTGCCGTGCTGATGCCCGTCCGTGTCGATGATGCCGGCCAGCACCTGCAAGCGAACGTCGCGGCTGTTGACTTTGTAGATTTGAGGGATGTGCTTGTTGTTCAGCACACCAATCTGACGCATGAGGCAGGTGAGAGGATTGGAAGCATACCGTGTACCCGAATACAGATGATGCTTCGCAGCCCGCTGTCCTTTGGGCGTTTTTTGAACGCAAAGACCATGTCTCGCAGCAAACAGTTCCAAATAATCCACGATCTCCGCATCCATCGTTGTGATGTCAGATACTGCGGAAGAACCGTCGCCAAGCCAAAGGCCGAGGAAATACGGCTCGAGTGGGACTGGCTGTGGCGCGAACTCCACACCAGTACGCCATCCCATCGCTCGCTGTTTGAAACAGGCAGTACGTCCTAGATAGTCTTTAACGGGAATGTTAACCAGCGAATTTTCGTCTACCCCAGCGAACATCCTGCGACCATGGCGGTAGCCGCTCACGCGCAACGACAAGATATGGTCTGCGTTGACCGTGTATGGCTCGCCCTTCGTCGGCATGACCTCGTACATCTCACCACGCCCCTGAATGGTGGACTGCACGGTACGAGGTAGGGAGTCCGGCCCCATGACTTGCTCACCAGCGGTGATGTCCTGGACTTTTTTGACCGTACCGTCGGCCATCAGGATCAAGGTGTCACGCAGGCTACACTTTCCACACCCTTGAACGCCAAGCATTAAGATGCCTTTGGGGGCGGGGAGGCCGAACTCGCGGGCCTTGTCGGTGAAGGCAACGGTGCGCTTGTCCATCCAGTCTTTGAGCAGGTCCAGGCCGCCGACGTCGGCGAAGGCTTCCGAGGCCCGGTAATACTCTAAAATGCCGGACTTGCGGATGATCTGCTCCTTCTCGGACAGGATCACGTCCACATCAAAGCGTTTCTTCTCGACGAGCGACTTGGCGAAGACGTTCTCGGCCTCGATGGCCGTCAGGCCCTGGGCGGCCTGCAGGATCTGCTCGCGGTACTCGGTCGGGAGTTCCGTCGTGACGTGCGGGTTGGCCTTGACCGACTCGATGATGCTGTCGAGCAGCTGCCCCAGGTCTTCCAGAGACGGCAGGCCGTAGTCGACGACCGTGATCTCTTTCTCCAGTTCGGGGGGCAGTTTCAGGATGGGCGACAGCAGGACCAGCGTCTTGTAGGAGGTCTTGAGCGAGTAGGTCAGGTCGCGCATCCGGCGGATCAGGGACACGTCGCTCAGGAACGGGTGGAAGTCTTTGAACAGGAACACGGCCTGCTCGCGCGACTGCAGCACGAAGTCGAGCGCGGCCAGCGGGTCGCGGGTGGCCTCGTCCCGGTTGGCGGGGTTGAGCACCATGCCCTGCGTCACGGTCCACTGGTACATCTTCTTGTTGCGGGCCTGGGTGATCGCCCGGAGCGCGTCCTCGACGCGCTTTTCTTCCCAGGACACGACGTAGATGATCGGGTAGCGCGCCCGGATCAGCGTTTCCAGTTCGGTGTCGACGGCGCTCTGTGCCATGCGCGTTTGTCCTATCCTTTGCCTGCGGCGGCGGCCCACGGCGGGCGGGCGACCAGGGTCTTGATGCCGGGCGCCGTGGTCCCCGTCAGGCCGACATACGCCGTCGCGGTGCCTCGGACGTTGTCGTGCAGGATCAGCGTCGGCGTTTCCTGAACGCCGAGCGAGTCGGCGAAGTCGGAGGCCTGTTTCACCGCCTGCTGGGGAGCGGCGGTCTTCAGCGCGGCCTCAAACCGGCCCCTGTCCAGCCCGGCCTGGGCGGCGTAGCCGCCGTAGAAGCCCGGCTCCAGGTCGTCCTGGTGCGAGTACAGCGTGTCGTACATCGGCCAGAACCGATGCTGCGACGCCGCGACCGCCGACGCCTCCGCCGACGGGATCGCCCACTGGTGGATGCGCGGGAAGGGCCGATGCACGAAGATCAGGTTGACCTGCCTGGGGTACCGCGCCAGCAGCTGCTCGATCAGCGGGCGCGCTTTGCCGCACTGAGGACACTGGAAGTCGCCGAACTCAGCCATCGTGTAG
>CAXUCQ010000084.1:0-406 GCA_964249295.1 uncultured Armatimonadales bacterium
TTGGGGGGGGTACGGGGGGGGGGGCTGCGGGGGGGGGGCGCCGGTTTCGGGGGCTGCTGCCGTCGGATTCGCCAGGGCCAGGGCGCGCGCCTCGATGGGGGACGCGACGAACGCGCCGGCCGGTTTCTTCGCCTTCGGCGCTCCCGTCTCCATCAGGTTCTGGACGCTCTGGGTCAGCCCGGCGATCTGGGCTTCCAACTGGGAGAGGGACGCCGCGGCGGCGGAGGTCTCGGCCTCTTCGGGCGCGTTCCCATGGGAGAACGTGATGGAGGCCGGGCCGCCGGCGGCGTTCGTCGGCGGGCGGTAGGTGCCGAACGTCACTTCCACCATCTCACGTCCGCCCCATCGCCCGAACAGCGCCCCCTGTCGGAACGTCTTCTTGCTGACGATCATGGCGTCAACGCCG
>CAXUCQ010000084.1:416-9927 GCA_964249295.1 uncultured Armatimonadales bacterium
CTGCTTCGCCATCTGGAGACACTCGGTCATGGTGCGGGCGGTAAAAGTCCGGGTACGCATCGAGAGGCGGGCGGTGCGGTCCAGGGTGCCGCGGCCGCCGGACAGGTCGGTGATCGCCGGGCGGGGGGAGTTCGAGAGAGGGTTAGTAGACATCTGCGACATAATGGCTTCCTATCGGGAAAGGCTTTCGCCGTCGGCCACCGAGCCGATGGCGCGGACTTCGGTGTTGGGGACGATCTCGTTGTAAGAAAGGATGACGAGCTGCGGCAGGGTGCGCTCGGTTAGACGCCGCAGGGGCAGGCGCAACGACGCCATGCAGATCAGGACGGGCTGCGAAAAGCCGAGCGCCAGCATCCGCTCGACCTGCTGGCCGATCGACTGGACGAGGCGGCGCGACAGGGCGGGGTCCAGCGTCATTTGTGGAACGCCGGGCGTGACGTTCTCCATCAGCGTGTGTTCGAGAGCCGGGTCGAGCGTGATGGTCTGCAAGGCCCCGGTCCCTTCGTCCACGTACTGACGGCAGATGGAGCGGGCGAGGGCGGACCGGACCCATTCGCCGAGCGTGTCCACGTCTTTGGTGCGGCCCGCGTTGTCGGCCAGCGTTTCCAAAATCGTGACCAGGTCACGGATGGAGATGCGCTCGCGCAGGAGATGCTGGAGGACCTTCTGCACCTCACCGACGGTCATCAGGGTCGGGATCAGTTCTTCGACCACGGCGGAGTTGGCCTTCTTGACGTGCTCGATCAGGGCCAGCGTGTCCTGCCGGGTGATGATCTCCGCCGCGTGGCCCTTGATGACTTCCGCAAGGTGCGTGGTGATGACGGACGAGGGATCGACGACGGTGTAGCCGGCCATCTCGGCGCGGTCGCGCAGCGCCTTGGGCGACCACTGGGCGGGGACGCCGAAGGCGGGTTCCTTGGTCGGCGTCCCTTCCAGGATCGGGTCGATGACGCTGCCGGGGTCGATCAGCATGATGGAGTTCGGCTGCACCACGCCGGACGCGACGACCGCAGCCTTGAGCTTGATGGCGTAGTCGTTGGCGCGGAGGTGCAGGTCGTCGCGGATGCGGACCGTCGGGATGACCAGGCCCAGTTCCATCGCCGTCTTCTGGCGGATCATCGTGATGCGGTCCAGAAGATCGCCGCCGGCGGATTGATCGACCAGGCTGAGAAGCCCGTAGCCGAAGTTGAGTTCCAGCACGTCCACATGCAGGAGCGGCATGACGCTCTCGGGCGTGGCGACCGCCGGGGGCTTGGCGGCGGCCAGCGCCGTGGCCCGTTCCTGCGCCTTAACATTCGTTCTCTCGTTCTTGACCTGCGTGTAGCCGACGGCGCACAAGATGCCGGCGATCAGCAGCGTCTGGGGGATGGGGAAGCCGAACGGAATGAACAGGCACACCAGCCCGGCGGCGATGAAGAGCGGCTTGGGCGACCGCAGGATCTGCTGGGCGATGTCGCCGCCCATGGCCTGATCGGACGCGGAGCGGGTGACGAGCAGGCCCGCCGCCGTGGAAATTAAGAGTGCGGGAATCTGGGCGACCAGCCCCTCGCCGACGGTCAGCAGCGTGTAGTTCTGCAAGACCTTCAGGACGTCTTCGCCTTTGGACAATCCCATGGCGAAGCCGCCGACGATGTTGAGGACGATGATAACGATGGCCGCCATGGCATCGCCCCGGACGAACTTGTTGGCGCCGTCCATCGCGCCGTAGAAGTCGGCCTCGCGGCTGATCTTCTTGCGACGCTCGCGGGCCTGGTCCTGGTTGATCTGGCCGGCGTTCAGGTCGGCGTCGATCGCCATCTGCTTGCCGGGCATGGCGTCGAGCGTGAAGCGGGCGGCGACCTCGGCGACGCGCCCCGCGCCGGCCGTGATGACGACGAAGTTGACGATCACGAGCAGCAGGAAGACGATGATGCCGACGACGAACGAGCCGCCGATGACGACCTGGCCGAACGTGGCGATGACGTGTCCCGCGCTGCCCGAGCCGATGATGAGCTTCATCGCCGACACTTCCAGCGCCAGCCGGAACAGCGTCGTCACGAGCAGCAGCGCGGGGAAGACGGAGAACTGCAGGGGTTCGGTGGTGTACAGCGCCGTTAGCAGGATGAGAACGGCGCCGGTGAGGTTGACGACGAGACAGAAGTCGAGCAGGGCCTCGGGCAGCGGCAGAATCAGCATGGCGACGATGCTGATGAGCACGAGCGCCATGGCGATCTCGCTCTGCTGGGCGGCCTTGGCGAAGAACCCCATGATTCCGCCCGGCCCGCCGCCACTGCCCGTCCGCGCCGCTGTCGTCGTGACCGCCAATCCCCCGACCTCCCGTAGAATTACGAGGGGATTGTTCCACAGCCCGTGGCAAAAACCCAGTAAAACTTTAGGGGAAAACGGGCCTCTCCCCCCTGCCCCTCTCCGCGACGGAGAGGGGTGCCTGTGTCGGCGAGTGTTCGAGGCTCACAGGGCCTCGAGCGACGCCGCATACTCGGCAGCCGCAGTGCGGGGCAGACCTCGCACACCTCTTGTAACAGGCACCCCTCTTCGTCGCGGAGAGGGGCAGGGGGAGAGGCCCCCGAGTTTTCTCGCTCCCCTATCCGCCGAAGGCGACGGTGGTGTTCTTCGGCTGGCCGTCAAGTTTGGCCTTGACATCCTGGGTGGCCTGCTCGAAGCCGGGTTTGCCGAGCAGGGCGAACATGTTGGTCTTGTAGGCCTCGACGCCGGGCTGGTTGAAGGGGTTGATGCCCATCAGATAGCCGGAAACGCCGATGGCGCGCTCGTAGAAATAGATCAGCGCGCCGAGAGAGTAGGCGTCCAGGGTCTTCAGGTGAATCGTGCTGTTCGGAACGCCGCCGTCGCGGTGGGCGAGGGCGGTGCCTTGATAGGCCGCCCGGTTGACTTCTTCCAAGGGCTTGCCCTGGAGGTAGCCGAGTTCGTCCAGGTCGTTCTCGGCGGGCGGGATGGGCAGGTACGGCTCGCCGCCGTCCACGATGACGAACGTCTCGATGATGTTGCGGCGGCCCTGCTGGATCCACTGGCCCATGGAGTGCAGGTCGGTGGTGAGATCGACGCTGGCGGGGAAGAGGCCGATGTGCGACTTGCCCTCGCTCTCGCCCGTCAATTGCTTCCACCATTCGGCGACGTAGTGCAGGCGCGGCTCGAAGGAGGCGAAGATCTCGGTGCTGTAGCCTTTTCGATAAAGCAGGTTGCGGGCGGCGGCGTAGAACAGCGCGGGGTTTGCGGTCAGTTCGGTCGTCTTGCAAGCGTCGGCGGTGTCTTTGGCCCCTTGCAGCAGCGAGTCGATGTCGATGCCGGCGACGGCAATGGGGAGCAGGCCGACGGGGGACAGCACGGAGTAGCGTCCGCCGACGTCATCGGCGATGACCAGCGTCGGATAGCCTTCCTCGTCGGCGAACTTGCGGAGCGCGCCCTTTTTGGCGTCGGTGGTGGCGACGATCAGCGTTTTGGCGTGTTCCTTGCCGACGTTCTTCTCCAACAGGTCGCGGAAGATGCGGAAGGCGGCGGCGGGTTCCGTCGTCGTGCCGGATTTGGAGATGGCGTTGATGGCGAAGCGTTTGCCGCTGACGGCATTGAGGACTTTCTGGTGCTCGTGGGCGGAGAGCGAGTTGCCGGCGAAAAGGACGTCCGGCCCATCCCCGGTCCCAAGCGCCTCGATGACGGCCCGCGCGCCCAGGTAGGAGCCGCCGATGCCGATGGAGATGAGTACGTCGGCGTTGTCTCGGAACTGCGCGGCCAGCGTCTTGATCTGGGCGACCTCGCCCTTGCTGACGATCTTGGCGGGATCGACCCAGCCGAGGTAGTCGTCACCCAGGCCGCCGCCGTGGGTCACTTTCTTGTCGGCAAGATCAATCACGTCCTGAAACGACTTGACCTCGTCGAGATCGAGATCGGGGGCGAGGTAGCCGTAGTCGAGCGAAAGGGGCAGCGCCATGGGAGTCCTCCTGAATGGAAACGGGCGGAAGCCGTCGCTTCCGCCATATTGTACCCGGAAAGGCAGACCTCTCTTCCCCGCTTCGCTGGGGTAGAGAGGCCCGGCGCTTCACTTGCCCCGGAAGAAGCGCTTGAATTTGTAGAGCGTGACGTCGCGGTTCATCTCGGCGATGGCCTTGGTGAGCGGGATCTCTTTGGGGCAGGCCTTGACGCAGTTCTGGGCGTTGCCGCAGCTTGTGACGCCGTCCATACCGGCGATGGCCTCCAGGCGCTCTTCTTTGTTCATCGCGCCCGTGGGATGGCTGTTGAACAGGCGGACCTGGCCGATGGCGGCGGGGCCGATGAAGTTGGAGTGCTCGTTGACCTGGGGGCAGGCCTCCATGCACGACCCGCACGTCATGCACTTGGAGAACTCGTAGGCCTCCTGGCGCTCGCGCTCTGCGATACGGGGGCCGGGGCCGAGGTCGTAGGTGCCGTCGATGGGAATCCATCCCCGTATCTTTTTGAGGTTCTCGAACATCCGCGAGCGGTCCACGGCGAGGTCGCGGACGACGGGGAACTTGGTCATGGGTTCGAGCGAGATGGGCTGCTCCAGGTTGTCCACGAGGGCGGCGCAGGACTGGCCGACGCGGCCATTCATCAGCATGGTGCAGGAGCCGCAGACGTTTTCCAGGCAGTTCATCTCCCAGACGGGGGCGCTGGTCTTTCTGCCGTCGCGGGTGACGGGGTTCTTGCGAATCTCCATCAGACACGAGATGATGTTCATGTTGGGCCGGTAGGGAATCTCGAACTCCTCCCAGTAGGACGGCGAGTTCTGGTCCTGTCGGCGTTTGATCTTGAGGACGATGGTCTTCTGGTCTGCCATTGTGAGGTCTTTCTAAGACGAAGCCCTTCGCGGGGCTGCAGAAAAGCGCGCATTAGCCTTTGGGTAACGCTTCGTCCTGCTTGTAGGTGCGCGTGGCGGATTGGGCGTCTACGTCCAGTCCGACGGTGGCGGCGGGGTCTTCGGCGTTGGCCTCGCCGTCCGGGCCGTGGTGGGGCTTGGCCCAGTTCTCGTCGGCGGTGCGGATCTCGTCTTTTTCGCGGTCGGAGTACGGGCTGTCACGCCTGGCTTCGGGCGGGCGGGTCGTGAGCTGGTCGCCGCCGTCCCCGGCGTTGGTCGTGGGATCGGCGCCCGCCGCGACCTGCATGTCCTGGCTGTCGGCGCCGGTCAGGCCCGCTCCGAGGGCGACCTCGCCGTTGACGCCGTTGTGGGCGTGCGCGCCGTTGGGGGCCGTGGTCGCGTGGCCGCTGCCGTTCCCGTTGACGACGATCTTTTCGCGGGAGTCGCGGACGAGCGTATCTTTGGCGGCTTCGGCGGTGGGCGTGGCTGTGCCGTCCTCGTTCTTTTCCGCCGCGTAGTTGCGGAGGCGCGGCTTGACGAGCGACGTGTCCACTGCCTCGTAGGACAGGCGCGGCCCACTCGGGGTCCATTCCGCGATGGTGGTCCTCAGGAAGCGCTCGTCGTTGCGCTTGGGGAAGTCCGGCTTGTAGTGCGCGCCGCGCGACTCGTCGCGGGCCAAGGCGCCCTGCACGACGGCGCGGGACAGGTGCAGCATGTTCTTGAGCTGGCGCGTGAACGGGATGAGCTGGTTGGTCCAGGCCGAGCTGTCGGCGATGCCGACGCGCTCGACGCGCTCCTGCAGCTCCTGAATCTTGGCGTCCGTGGCGGCCAGGCGGTCGTTGTAGCGGACGACGGTGACGTTGTCGGTCATGATGTCGCCGAGTTCTTCGTGCAGCTTGTAAGGGTTCTCGTCGCCCGTGGAGCGGGCCAGGGCCTCGTACTGCTCCTCGCGGCGCAGGCACTCGCGCTCGAACAGGGACGAGGGCAGGTCGGCGACGCTCTTGGACAGGTGCTTGACGTAGTTGACGACGCCCGGCCCGGTGAGCTGGCCGCCGGTCAGGCAGGACAGCAGGGAGTTCGCGCCCAGGCGGTTGGCGCCGTGGTACTGGTAGTCGCACTCGCCGACGGCGTACAGGCCGGGGATGCTGGTCATCTGGTTGCGCGGGTCGCCTTCGACCAGGCCGCCGGTCTTTTGGTCCTTGACGAAATCGACCCAGAGGCCGCCCATCGAGTAGTGGACGGCGGGGAAGATGCGCATGGGGGTCGTGCGCGGATCTTCGCCGATGAACTTCTCGTAGATTTCGAGAATGCCGCCGAGCTTGATGTCGATCTGCTTTTTGTCCAGATGCGTCAGGTCGAGGTAGACCTGGTTCTGGTTGAAGACGCCCATCTTCTGGTTGACGCAGACATCAAAGATCTCGCGGGTGGCGATGTCGCGGGGGACGAGGTTGCCGTAGGCAGGGTACTTTTCTTCCAGGAAGTACCAGCGCTCATCCTCGGGGATCTGCTCGCCCCGGCGGGAGTCGCCGGCCTTTTTCGGCACCCAGACGCGACCGCCCTCGCCGCGCGCCGACTCAGACATCAGGCGCAGCTTGTCCATGCCGGGAATGGCCGTCGGATGGACCTGGATGAACTCGGCGTTGGCGTAGCGCGCGCCCTGCTGGTAGACCGCGCTGGCCGCCGTGCCGGTGTTCATGACGGAGTTGGTCGAGCGGTTGTAGATGATGCCGGGGCCGCCCGTGGCGAGCACGACGGCGTCGGCCCGGAACTCCTTGATCTGCATGGAGCGCAGGTCCTGGGCGACGATGCCCTTGGCCGCGCCGTCATCGTCCTGGATGATGCCCAGGAACTCCCAGAACTCGTGCTTCTTGACCTCGCCCGCGACCTCGTGGCGGCGGGCCTGCTCGTCCAGGGCGTAGAGCAACTGCTGGCCCGTGGTCGCGCCGGCGTAGGCGGTGCGGTGGTGCTTGGTGCCGCCGAAGCGGCGGAAGTCGAGCAAGCCTTCGCCCGTTCTATTAAACATGACGCCCATGCGGTCGAGCAGGTAGATGATGCCGGGGGCGTTGTCGGCCATGTGCTTGACGGGCGGCTGGTTGGCGAGGAAGTCGCCGCCGTAGACGGTGTCATCGAGGTGCTCGTGGACCGAGTCGCCCTCGCCCTTGGTGTTGACGGCGCCGTTGATGCCGCCCTGGGCGCAGACGGAGTGGCTGCGCTTGACGGGGACGAACGAGAACAGGTCCACGGGGACGCCCGCTTCGGCGATCTTGACCGTGGTCATCAGCCCGGCCAGTCCGCCGCCGACGACGATGACTCTGGGCTTGGTGTTTGTGGCGACTGTCGCTGCCATGATCTTCCCTCACTCTTCTTGAATCAAGAACAAACGCCGATGAGTGTCAGTTCCTGCGAACGGCTATAAGTTCGTTTTTGCAATTTTCGCACACTGGCGCACCCAGGACTGAAGTCCTGGGCTGCAAAGTGCAGACTGCCCGCCTGCGCGGGCGAAGACACGGATGAGCGCCGTCACAACCCTCTTCCGAGCTTCGACATCTCCAGTGGTGAACACTCCAAGTTCGTTTTCGCAAATTTCGTGTCGTCACCAAGAGTCGTCACCACCGGCGGGCGGCCAGAGGCCTTGGATCTGGCGCAGCATGGCTATCTGGCCGTAGTGGTAGGCGCTGTGGAGCGCGGGACACGCGGCGAGGTCATAGCCGACGGTCGTGCTGCCCTCCGGCCCGCCGCCGACGTTCAGGCCGTTTTCAGCGGCGGCTTGGGCGCACACTGCGAGGCCGTCTAGGAACGATGCTCGTAAGGCATTCCACTCGCCCGGCGTAGGCGTCGGGAACGTGTCGTCCAGGTGTTCGGGGCGGGGCGCGGCGACGCCCCGCGCGCTGCCGATGTTGCGCTCCTGCCAGCAGTGCATATGGGCGACGATCTGTGCAATCGAGTAGAGCGAGCCGGGCGGGACGGTCATGGCTTGTTCGTCCGACAGATCGTTCAGAAGCCTGTCGGGCGGCAGAAACTCTCCGGCCCCCATGAGGAACTGCTCGACGACGCCTGGTGTGACGGACAGGACGGTTTCGCCCACGCTCGGCTCCGGCACGTCCAAGTCACTCTGGCCGTAGACACCCGCCAGCGCCACGGTCACGCCCAAAGCGGGAATCGACAACGTCTGCTCCAGGCCCTCTGCCACATGGTAGTCCCAACCGCCGTCGTCCCGGCGCGTGTACTGTTCCACACGCGGCGAGTCCGGCGCCACAAGCAGGTAAGTCTGGAGGCTGTCCAACTTCCGGTACTCGCGCCACTTCGCGCCACGGTCCCCTGATTCCGTAGCGTCGGACAACACCTCGACGATGAGCAGCGGGTTTGTGATGACGACTCGGCCTTCCCCGTGGTACTGACTGGCACCTTTGATGACCGAGACATCCGGGTACCGGATGGTCCCGTCCGGTGTTCGCACCTTCATCTGGCAGGACAGCACGCGGCAGTTCCTCCCCCGAAGGGCTGAGTGCAGTTCCGTTCCTATGCCTAAGGAGGCGACGCTGTGATTTACCGTCGCATCGGGCAGGGCGTTTATCTCGCCCCGGACGTACTCGGACCGGGCCGGACTGGCTTCCTCACGAGTCAGGTATTCCTCTTCGGTGTAGGAGGCTTTCTCGATGTGCCGCTGCGGCAGGGCCATGACTACTTTCCTCCCGACGGTCCGCGACGATAGGCGATGCTCAGACCTTTGCCGACCCCGACGACAACGTGTTCAAACTCAGGCCGGGCGGACACGGCTTGCAGGTACCCGGCGATCTCCTGCGGGTGCGAATGCGCGTTGTCCGCCAGCAGCAGGGCGTCGGGCGTCAGGCGCGGCAGCAGCAAGGGCAGGTAGGCCGGATAGCTGGGGCGGTCCGCGTCCAGAAAGACGAAGTCGAACGGGCCGGCCCGTTCCGTCAGGACCTGTGCGGCGTCGCCGCCGAGCAGTGTGACGACGTCACGGAGGCCGGCCCGACACAGGTTCTCATCCGCCATCGCCCGCTTATCCGCGCTGCGCTCGATGCTGACGACACGGCCCCCGGTCTGCCGCGCGGCCCAGGCCAGCCAGATCGTGCTGTAGCCGTTCGAGGCGCCGACTTCCAGCAGGCGCGTCCGCCTCCCGCTTTGGACCAGGATGCTGAGCAGGCGGGCCGTGTCCGGCTCCAGGTTCAGCATCCTTTTGCCGTGTTCCGCTTCGCGGGCGTCGTGCGCCCGCCCCCACGTCTCCAACCCCGCCAGGGTTTGTTTCACCGCGTCTTCCACAGGGTGTCAAACTCCAAGCCTCGCACGGACGTCCTCAAGCGGAACCCCTTCCTTGCGGTTGGCCGCGTCCCGCAGTCTCTGCCTCATCGCCTCGCTCTGCAGCAGGTAGTCCGTCTCGCGCTCGGAGGCGATCTCCTGCCACACCCCGATCGGCACGATGACGCTGACCGGATTCCCTTCCGCGTCTGTGACGTACTGGATGTCAGAAACGATTGCGGGTGCGGCCATGCCGATAGTCTCCTTGGCCTCAGTGTGACATCGTGACGGCGGCGGGGACGGCGGTGGCGATGCCGCGGATGCCGTCGTTGTGCAGGTGAATCAGCGTCGCCAGGCCGACCAGCGTGAAGACGGCGAACAGGCCCCAGCAGAAGTAGGCGTTGAGGCGCTGCGAGTGGGCGCTGATGGTCA
>CAXUCQ010000085.1:0-9895 GCA_964249295.1 uncultured Armatimonadales bacterium
GGCGACCTGAACCAGGGGGCCTGCTTCTAAGCGCTGTCGCCTGTCGTTTGTACCCGCGGCCGAGCCGCCCGGAAACGTGCACCGCGTCCGGGCGGTCTACGGCCTTTTGTCACCGCATCAGACGGACGAAAAGCGTTTCACAGAGGGCCGGCGGCCTGTGGCTGAGCCATCACAAGAAGTATGCCGACCACGCTTTCCACCCTGTCGATGTAATACTCCCGCGCGTCCGCCACCGCTTCGACGCCGGTCAGCTGCAGGAAGCGCCAGTTGGTCCCGGTCGTGACGACGCCGTAGACCGTGGGGATGACATTGCCCCGGCGCTCGTTGAACACCTGGGCGGCGATCATCTCCGCGTAGCACTGGCCGATGCCGGACTTGATGTTGTCGTTCTTGGCCCCCACGATGGCGACGACGGGCGCCTGGACCGACAACTGGGAGAGGGGAAGGCTGAGCAGGAAGTCGCAGACGCCGCGCAGGCCTCCGTCCACGTCCACGTTGAACTCGACGCCGCTGAACAGGCTGAGGGGTCGGCTCGCCTGGCGGCGCACTTCCGAGAGCACCGGGGCGATGATGAACTCGGAGCGGGCCTTCTCCGTGCCGATGTCGATGGCGAGCGGCACGTTCTCCGCCAGCGTCTCGCGCAGGCGGTCACTGATGGGCGTCGGCGGCACATGAGCGAACAGATCCCGCTCCAAGGGCGCGTCGAGGCCGAACTGCCGGATCAGCCCACCCAGCGTGAAATCGCCATAAACCATATTTGTATTGTGCCACTGGGTTGCTATCTGCCCACGGGCTTCAAGCGAGAGCACTGAGTCGCGCTGGCACCTCGGCGGGGCCGACCTGTTCCGGGTCCAGTGTCGCCAGCCCCTCCGCCTGCGCGGCCCGGAGAAGGCGCTGATCGGCGGCCACGAGCAGGCAGGATGCCGCCCCCGAAAGGAGGGCGTGCGCGTAGCGTAGAAACACGGCGAGGATGCCCGCATCCGCCGAGTTGAGGGAATAGCGCTCCATCAGTGAGATGCCGGCAAAAAGTGCAGCGTCATCAACCGACAGCAACGTGAAATCCGGCTCATTGATGACCTCCGCGCGTAAAGCCGTCTTTGCCGTGCGGTAGGCTGTGGCGGAGATGTCGCCCCGATTATGTTTTCTCAAAAGGATTGAGTATGTCTCGACGTAGCCCAACACCGTTGCCGCCATGCCTGACGGTGTCACCTCCTGAAACAGTGTGTCTACGGTGTCGCTGCCCGCTTCCGGCGCATAGCGCTTGGCGAGACCGCTCGCATCCCACAACAGAACCGACATGAGGGCTTATTCCTGGTCACGGAGGCGGATGATCTCGCGCGAAAAGGCGTTCTCCTCGGGGCGGATGCCCTCGGCCAACATCAGTGCGCGCGCCTTCTGGGGTGTGGCGGTCGGGTCCGGCACAAAGCCGCTTTCCTGATCCTGCGCCTCCAGCAAACGCTGCAGCGCCGCTTTGTCGGCGAGAAGTGTGGACGCTTCAGGTCTGAATGCAATCGCCATGATTGTCTCCTGCAATAAAACTCGGGTCAAAGTTTATCACTCGTTCCGCCTTGTTACGAGTCATGCTCTGACGCGCCATCGAGGCCGCTATTTGATGCTGACCTTCACGAAATCCGTAGGAGCGCCGCCGGCACGGAACAACATCAGCAACGAATTGATGAGTTCTTGTGTGCTGCGGTTCGTGTCCATGTAAACGGTTTCGCCAGCGACCTGAGCAGTTCGGTGGGATTTCATCCTCTGCCCTGTGCTGTGAGTAGGCTGTGTGTTGATAAAATACCCCTTGCCTTTAGCGCGATTCGTGAAGGGAAGGGGGGGCAGGCCAAACTGATTCCCAACTCGTGACAGTACCAATACGCTCACATCTGCCCAGGTCGTTACTGCGGCGGAAGTCCCGTCCGCGAAATGCAGGCCGGACGGTCTTCTGCCGGTGCCGAGGCTGCTGTCCGCAGCAATCTCTGCCAGTGTATAAAGAGCCGTTGGTGAGTCGTGGGGCGGCTTCGGCAAAGGGCGTGGGGGCGTGACGGTTGGGCCGGTTCCATTCCCCGCAACGGCGGTTTGGACGGGAGAAAGGGGGCGCAGGGCCCGTTCGATGAGGGCGTCTGAAACCGGAGCTTTGGTTTCGTCGGCGGCGATTTTACGCAACTGCTTGCGGACGGCGGAATGGGGCGTCTCTAGCTGCGCTTTGACAATGGCTTGCACCTGCTCGAACGCCCAGGCCGCAGAAAGGCCGCCATCAAGCATGGAAGAGCGTGAAAGGTAGGCGAGCGTCTTCAAGGCAGACTCGTTGGCGAAAAGATCGTCGATCTGGAAGACCCGCTTCTCGGTGAGTGGCTTGGGCAGATGGGCGTTGTAGATGTACCACTTGCGCCCATTCGTCAAGACTGCCCATTCAGCGCCCTGGTTGTTCGCGTAGTTGACGGCTTGGGCGGCCTCTCCGTCCTGCAGCGGGAGATCGAGTTTCTTGACTTCCAGAAACCATTTCTGCGGCGCACCAGGCAGGAGCGTGTAGTCGGGGAAGTTGTTGGCGACGCTGTCATGACCGCGCTGGCGGATGTCCAGCGGTCCATAGCCGAGAGTCGTGAGGAGCGGGAAGATGACGACCCGTTCCGTGTCCGCTTCGTTGAGGCTCCAGCCGTCAGCTTTCGCCTTATCGAGATGCCCACGGATTTCGTTCACTCTGTCCGCCAACTGCGCCGATGCTGTCCCGTCCAAGATGCGCTCCCCGCAACGAGTTGTTGTGGTTGTCACGTTCGCCGCACGTCAGCACAAGTCCTGCCTGCTTGCCCGTCAACAGGGGCGATGACTGATCCTCACTGATCGCCTCTGCTCTTACGCCCTTGCCACGCCGGTCTGGGCCAGGTGCAGGAGGAGGCCGATGATTCGGCCCGGACGCTCGATGTAATAATCGCGGGCGTCGATGCGGACCGTCAGGCCGGACAGCTCCAGAAACTTCCAGCGCTCGCCGGTGGTCACGGCGCCGTAGACCGTCGTTTGCTCCACGCCCTCACGGGCGTTGAACGCCTGCGCGGCCAGCATCTCCGCCATGCACTGAGCGTAGCCGCGCTTCATGTCCTCGTTCTTGGCCTCGACCAGCATCAGCACGGGGGCCTGGACGAACAACTGCTCCGGCGAGCGAGTCAGGATGTAGTCGCAGACGCCCGACAGCCCCTGCGCCGGGTCCACGCTGAACTCCACGCCGGAAAACAGGCCGATGCGCCGGTCCACCATCCGGCGGGCCTCCGACAGCACGGGGGCGATGATGAACTCGGAGCGGGCCTTCTCCGTGGAGACTGCCAGGGCCAGGCGCACGTCGTCCGCCAGACGCGCCGTGAAGGCCGGGTCGAGCGTGGCGTCAGCGACCTGGGGGTACAGATCGGTCGTCTCGCTGATGGTCAGCCCGAACTGCTTGGTGATGCCGCTCAGGGTGAAGTCGTTGTAAGCCATGGGCGCATTGTACCACCACGAAGATGTTACTTGCCCGTGAGTAGGCTGTGGCCTTGGAGGACTTTGGCGAGGTAGCGGCCCGTGTGCGAGGCCTTGCACCTGGCGATGTCTTCGGGCGGCCCCTGGGCGACGACCGTGCCGCCCTTGTCGCCGCCCTCGGGACCCATGTCGATCACCCAGTCGGCGGTCTTGATGACATCGAGGTTGTGCTCGATGACCAGGACGGTGTTGCCCGTGTCGGCCAGCCGCTGCAGGACGACGAGCAGCTTCTGGATGTCGGCGAAGTGCAGGCCCGTGGTCGGCTCGTCCAGGATGTACAACGTCTTGCCCGTGGCGCGCTTGGCGAGTTCGGTCGCCAGCTTGACGCGCTGGGCCTCGCCGCCCGAGAGCTGCGTCGCCGGCTGGCCCATGCGGATGTAGTCCAGGCCGACGTCGTGGATGGTCTTCAGTTTGCGCGTGATGGCGGGGACGGCCTCGAAGAACTGCACCGCCTGGCCGACGGTCATCTCCAGGATGTCGGCGATGCTCTTGCCCTTGTACTTGACTTCCAGCGTTTCGCGGTTGTAGCGCCTGCCGTGGCAGATCTCGCAGGGTACGTACACGTCCGGCAGGAACTGCATCTCGATCTTGAGGATGCCGTCGCCCTTGCACTGCTCGCAGCGCCCGCCCTTGACGTTGAACGAGAAGCGGCCCGCCTTGTAGCCGCGCATCCGGGCGTCGGCGGTCTTGGCGAACAGGTCGCGGATCATGTCGAAGACGCCCGTGTAGGTGGCCGGGTTGGAGCGCGGGGTGCGCCCGATGGGACTCTGGTCGATGTCCACGATCTTGTCCAGATGCTCGATGCCCGTCACGGCGTCGTGGGCCTCCCAGACGCTGCGCGATTTGTTGATGGCGTACTGCAGTCGGGGCCACAGGGTTTCCTGAATCAGCGTCGATTTCCCCGACCCCGAAACGCCCGTCACGCAGACGAAGCAGTTCAGCGGGATGCAGACATTGACGTTTTTGAGATTGTGGCCGCGCGCGCCGACGATCTCCAGCGAGTTGCCCTTGGGCGACCGGCGCTCGGCGGGGACCTCGATCTTGTCGCGGCCCGACAGGAACCGGCCCGTGACCGAGTCCGGGTCCGCCATCACCTCCTCGGGTGTCCCCTGCGCGACGATCCGGCCCCCGTGTTCGCCCGCGCCGGGGCCGATGTCCACGATCCAGTCCGCCGCCGCCATGGTCTCTTCGTCGTGCTCGACCACGATGATGGTGTTGCCGAGTTCTCTGAGGTGCATCAGCGTGTCGATCAGCTTGGTGTTGTCGCGCTGGTGCAGCCCGATGCTCGGCTCATCCAGGATGTACAGCACGCCGGTCAGGCCCGACCCGATCTGGCTGGCGAGCCGGATGCGCTGCGCCTCGCCGCCGGCCAGGGTCTTGGCGGCGCGGTCCAGGGTCAGGTAGCTCAGGCCGACGTTGAGCAGGAAGCCCAGCCGGGTCTTGATCTCCTTGACGATCTGCCGCCCGATCAGCTGCTGGCGATTGGTCAGCACTAATGTCTCGAACCAGGCGTGCGCCTTTTCGATGCTCATCTCGCACAGGTCGCTGATGTTGATGCCGCCCAGCAGCACGGCCAGCGCCTCGGGCTTCAATCGCTTGCCCCGGCACTTCGGACACGGCTTCTCGCTCTGGTACTGGCCCAGCCATTCCTTGATGTTGTCCGACTCGGTCTCGTTGAGCTTCTTCTGGAGCATCCCGATCACGCCGGAATAGTCCGACGTGAACTGCCGGTTGCGCCCCCACTTGTTGCGGAACGTGACCGTCACGCTGCCCGAAACGCCGTGCAGCAAGGCCTTGCGCTGCTCGTCGGACAGGTCCTGGATGGGCGTGTCGGCCCCAAACCCGAACCGCTCGGCGACGCCCCGGAACAGCCCCAAAGCCCACTCGTTGGTGTTGCCGCTGGTCACGGCGATGTACGGCACGATGGCGCCGTTCTCGATGCTCCTGCTCGGGTCCGGGATGATCAGATCGGGGTCGAACTCGACCTTGATGCCCAGCCCGTGACACTCGGGACACGCGCCGTAGGGGGAGTTGAACGAGAACAAGCGCGGCTCGATCTCCTCGAAGTTGAACGCCGAGTCCGTCGCCGCGAAGCTTTCGGTGAACTCCAGCGGTTCGCCGCCGATGACATCGACGGCCACCTGCCCCTTGCCCCACTTCACGGCCGTCTCGAACGAGTCGGCCAGCCGCTTCTCCAGCCCGGTCTTCTTGATGACCAGGCGGTCCACGACGATCTCAATCGTGTGCTGCTTGTACCGCTCCAGCGTCGGGATTTCATCGGAAGACAGGTCGTACACGGTGCCGTCGATGCGGGCGCGGGCGAAGCCCTCGGCGCGGATCTCGTCGATCTCCTTCTTGTACTCGCCTTTGCGGCCCTTGACGACCGGGGCCAGGATCTGGATGCGCGCGCCTTCGTCGAGTTCTAATGTCCGGTCCGTCATCTGCTCGACGGTCTGCTTGGTCAGCGGCCTGCCCGTCACGGGGTCGTGCGGGACGCCGACGCGGGCGAACAGCAGGCGCAGGTAGTCGTAGATCTCCGTGACCGTCCCGACCGTCGAGCGGGGGTTCTTCGACGTCGATTTCTGGTCGATGGACACGGCGGGGGACAGCCCCTCGATGTGATCGACATCCGGCTTGTCCATCTGCCCCAGAAACTGCCGGGCATACGCCGACAGCGACTCGACGTAGCGCCGCTGCCCCTCGGCGTAGATCGTGTCGAACGCCAGCGACGACTTCCCCGACCCGGACAGCCCCGTGATGACGACCAATTTATCACGGGGGATGTCGAGCGAGATGTCTTTGAGGTTGTTCTGCCGCGCGCCCTGGATGCGGATGAAATCGGC
Organism: uncultured Armatimonadales bacterium; assembly: GCA_964249295.1. Lineage (GTDB taxonomy): Bacteria > Armatimonadota > Armatimonadia > Armatimonadales > Capsulimonadaceae > CAZZVX01. The sequence goes on from CAXUCQ010000085.1 coordinate 6,345, forward strand.
CATCGGTCACTCCCCCACACAACAACAAACGGGCCGCAGAAGTGCGCCCGTTCGGTAAAACATTTGTTCTGTTGAGTGTACCACAAGGCCGGGCGTTTATCAAGCCTGCGGCCCGGCGTCAGGGCTGGAACACGTCGGCGACGGCAACCACCAAGTCAGGGAAAGCGAGCGACGTCAGCGTCAGCGTTTCGTCGAAAGTCGCCACGACCAGGTCTCCGCTCCGGCCCGGCTGCAGCAGTTCCACCGTGCGCGTCTCGGGACGGACGACCCAGCATTCCTCGACGCCGATAGAAGCATAATCGGCGACCTTCCCACCAAGGATGCGCTGCGTCTCGCTGTTGGAGATAACCTCGACTACGATCTCCGGCGCAACGGCGAGTGGCCCCAATTTTGGAACTCCGCCGCCCTGTGCCATTCGTGTGTGGCTGACAAAGAGGACATCGGGTTGCCTGGTCTGGAGTTTCGGGGTACGCCGGATTGAAATGTCGAACGGTGCCATGACCGCCCTGCCCACTGCCGCCCGAAAGACCGCAGAAGTAAAAGAACATTGGCAACAGTATCCTGATGACTTCAAGTCGCTCCGGGCATAAAGACGCGCACTCCTTCGATGATGTCGTATCGCCCTTCGACCTGTGGCTCCGCCATGTACGCTTCATAGGTGAGACTGCTGACGGGTGCGCTGATTATTGTTGTCATAGGGTCTTCTCCAGGGTGCCGTCGTTACGCTGTATTTCTATCATGGTTCAATCTTACTTACTTGAAAACGGATCGGAGCAGTGACCGGAAGGGAAGTCATGACCATCACGCTCGAAATCGCCCCTGAGATGAAGCAGGAACTTGAAGACCAGGCCGCGCGCCGGGGCCGGGCGCTGGAAGAATTGACCAAGCAGTCGTTGACGCGGACGTTGATTGAGGGGCTGAAGGATCGGCCCGTTCCGCAGTCGCTGGCGGAGGTCGAGCCGCGCCGTCCGCCGCCGGGGAAACGGCGATGGAGATGGTCTCCGGGAAACTTGAAACTGAGGAAACGGAAGAGGAACCGCTTGCGGCCCTGAAAGCGATGGGATGATGCCGGAGCGTGTCTTAGACACCAACATTCTGTGGGCTTATGTGCGTCAAGGGCCTGTCGGCCTTCACGTGGAGGCGCGGCACGCGCTGCGAACGTCTGATCCTCTCCCGATTATCAGTGTTGTTGTCGAAGGCGAGATCCGGGCGCTGGCGCTCCCGTTTGGCTGGGGTCCTGTCAGGGTCCAGACGAGGGAAGAACTTTTGGGCTATTCCACGGTCATCCCGCTGCCGTTCGAGAACATCGTTGAAGTCTACGCGGAGATCGACGACTACAGCCGCCGCCGGGGAGTCGCAATCGGCAAGAACGACCTCTGGACCGCGGCGACGGCGCACGTCACGGGGGCGTGGCTGCTGACGACGGACCGGGGCTTCGACCACCTGCACACCGTCCATCTGGAGCGGGACTGGGTAGACCCAGCCGCTGGCCGGGGGAGCGCCGCCGCTACTGCTTCGTCGGCGGGACCGTGGCCCGGCGGCCCGTCTCGGAGGACTCGATGGCGGCGTGGGCGAGCTGCAACGCGCGCCGGCCCGCTTGGGCGGGGATGGGCGGCGGCTGGTCCTCTCGGAAGGCGGACAGCAGGGCGTCCATGTGGGCGTCGAACGTGCGGTGGAACTCGCGGTCGCGGTCGTTGAAGAAGCCGGCTTCCCAGACCTCGGCGGTCTCGCTGCCGGCGGTCTGGAAGGCGTAGCGGCGCACGGTGTCGTCGATCACGATGCGGCCCAGGGTGCCGTTGATCTCCAGGCGGTGCGTGTCGGGGTAGGCGTAGGACGTGTCATAGGAGCCGACCAGGCTGCCGACGGCGCCGCTGGCGAAGCGCAGGGAGAGGGCCAGAGTCGAGAAGCCCTGGCCGGTCTTGTCGGTCATCTCGGCTTGGACGGCCTCGATGGGGCCGCAGAGGTGTTCGAGCATGTCGAAGCCGTGGCACTGGGTCTCGATCAGGTTGGCATAGGGGTGGGACTGGCGGCCCTCGCCGCCGAAGCGCCAGGTGGCGAAGACGAGTTCGCCCAGGCGACCTTCGGCGATGGCCTGGCGGGCCATCAGGGTGGGCTTGGCGTAGCGCCAGTTGAAGTTGATGGCGAAGAAGAGGCCGCGTTCGCCGGCTTCTCTGAGCAGGGTGTCGGCTTCGGCGAGGTCGAAGACGAGCGGCTTCTCGACCAGCAGGGGACAGCCCGCCCGGATGACTTCCAGCGTCGGCGCGAAGTGATTTTGGTTGGGCAGGCAGAGGCTCACCAGATCCGGGCGTTCCCGGTCGAGCATCTCGGCGATGTCCGTGTAGGCGCGGACGCCGAATAGGGCGGCCCTCGCCCCTGTCTTGTCCGGCGTCCGGCCCATCAGGGCGCAGAAGTCGATGTCGGGGCGGGCGGCGAAGATGCGGGCGTGCTGCAATCCCCAGCCGCCCGCGCCGATCAGGGCGACTTTGAGAGGGGACGTCAACACGCGGGCGCCCCTTCCAGGCCGAAGTTGTGGGCGTAGAGGTCTCGGACCTGGGCGAGTTCGTCGCCCGAGAGCGCGGGCGTGTCGGGGGCGGCGCAGAGTTCTTCCAGTTGTTGGGCGTCGTAGATGTTGGGCAGGGCGGTCGCCAGCAGCGGCTCCGACCAGAGCCACTGCAGGGCGGCCTGGCCCAGCGTCCGGCCCGTGCTCTTGAGGAGGAAGTCGAGTCGCTCGACCTTCTTCAGCCCGTCTTCGAGCCAGGCCTTGCGCTTCTCGCTGGTCGAGACGCGGAAGTTGCGGTGGTCGCCGGGGGCGAACTCGGTCTCGTTCGTGTAGGAGCCTTCGAGCAGGCCGGAGGCGTGGGGGACGCGCACCATGACGCCGCCGCCGACCTCGCGGGCGGCGGCGAAGACCGCCGGGCCGAGCATCTGCTCGAACAAGTTGTAGATGATCTGGACGCTGGTCATCTTCCGGGCGCGGAAGGCGACCGCGCCCTCTTCGGCCTGGCGGATGTCGATGGCGGGACCCAGCGCCGCGCCGTAGTGGCGGATCTTGCCTTCGGCTTTCAACGCTTCCAGGGCGGCGAAGAGGTCGTCGCGCTGGAGCGCGTCCACGCGGGGGTTGTGCAGTTGGTACAGGTCGATGTAGTCCGTACCCAGGCGCTGCAGACTGGCCTCGCAGGCGCGCTTGACGTAGCCCGGCGTCCAGTCGTGGGGGCGCTCGCGCTGGCCGGGCTGCTCGCCGGGGGCGGTGTAGAAGTCGTAGCCGAACTTCGTCGCGATGGTCATCTCGGCCCGGCGTTCGCCCAGGGCTTGCTTGAGGATGGTCTCGCCCAGGCCGTCGCCGTAGACGTCGGCGGTGTCGTAGAACGTCACGCCCAGCTCGAACGCCCGGCGCAGCAGGCTCAGGCGCACGTCCTCATCGGTGACGCCCCACATGCGCGTGCTGACGGTCCAAACGCCGAATCCGACGACGGACGCCGTCAGGTCCGTGCTGCCGAAGTTGCGGTATTGCATTGCTGTTATCCCCCGTGTCGCTGCTGTCTGTATTATAC
>CAXUCQ010000086.1:0-9892 GCA_964249295.1 uncultured Armatimonadales bacterium
TGGAGACGCAGGTGATCTGGCGGGCCTTCTCGCGGGCCTTGGCGAAGACGGGGAAGAGGATCGCCGCGAGAATCGCTATGATGGCGATGACGACGAGCAGCTCAATGAGCGTGAAGGCTCTGGCCTGACGGCTTTTTAACATGGTGGCATCCCTTCGAGTGACCGGTCCGAAGACCGCGAACAGTGGAATGTTCTCCCGCGATGCTGCGGGCGAACGGGTGACGCAGGAAAGACGACGATGTCACGGAACAGGCGGTACAGGCGACGGCGGTGTCGCTCTAGGGCGGTGGGGCGGCCGACTCGCGCACCACGAGATCGGCGCTCAGGAGGCTGTCGCCGACCTCTTCATCGTCCGCCAGGCGGATCAGCATCTCGGCGGCTTCACACCCCAGGGTGACGCGGGACTGGCGGATCGTGGTCAAGCTCGGCACGATGAAGTCGGCCACGGAGAAGTCGCCGAACCCGACGATGGACACGTCACGTGGGATCGAACGGCCCCGCTCACGCGCCGCCTTCATGGCCCCGACGGCGGCGAGATCGCTGGCGCACACGAGGGCCGTCGGCGGCTTCGTCGCGCCCAACAGCTCCTGCGCTGCGGCGTAGCCGGCCGCCTCCATGAAGCCGTCGCCGCTCTCGGTGGCGGCCCTCAGTTTATGGCGCCGGGCGGCGGACCGGAAGCCGCGCCTGCGGTCCGATGCGTCCAGGTTGCCGGCGTCGCCCCGCAGGAACCCGATCCGCTCGTGGCCCAGTGAGACCAGATAAGCCACGGCCTGTGCGACGCCATCGGCGTCGTTGATTCGGACACAAGGGATCGATCTCCGGCCCCGGTAGTGGTTGACCGCTAGGACGTGGTGGCCGGCGTCGCGCAGCCGCTCGGCCAGGTGCAGGTGGGCTTCCTCGATCAGCAGGCAGGCCACCGCCGACCCGGCGGGTAGGACGCCGGGAGCCTCGGCCTGGTCATAGTTGTGGAGCGAAAACCTCACGCCGTGCCGCTCCATCCGTTGCTGAAACCCGTCGAGCAGCTCCGGGAAGTAGTACGGGTCCACCCGGAGGCGGTTGGCCGGGAACACAAGCGCCAGCGGACGGCGGGTGGCCGGCATCGGAAGAGCGTCTTCGGGTGTGCAGACGAAGGTGCCTTTGCCGCGCACCTTTCGGAGCACGCCGGCCTCGACCAGATGACCGACCGCCTGCCGCACGGTCATGTAGGCCACATCAAAGCGCTCCGCGAGTTCGTGTTCTCCGGGCAGACGCTCCCCCGGCTCCCATTGCCGCGTGACGACCTCCTGGCGGAGAGTTTCGGCGATTTCCCGATATTTCGACGACACCTTCTGTATCGTTGTCATGGATGTTCGGACGACTCTCTAGAGATGATGTATGATAGCATCTTTGTTGGCGTTTGTCAATGTTTTTTCCGACTTCTCTAGAGATAATTTGGGGCCGCCGCAGGCGGTCACGCCCGTGAGCGAGGTCGGCCAGGGCAGGCCTTTTCTCGGAGAACGGCGGCCTACTCAGCCCGGCGTGAACGCTGTTGTCTCGTTCCCGCCAGCCAGGCGTCCTTGACGGCCTGGAGCAAGGGATTCCGCTCGCCGGGAGGCTGGTTGGGCCGATAGCCGTCGCCGAGTTCCCAGATGATGACACCGCCCAGCCTGCGCTGACGCGCGTAGACCACCTTCCCCGCACACAGGCGTTCGTCATCGTAAGAAACAAACTTGCGGTCTTTCGGGTCGGGGGCGGGCAGGCTCAGGTAGGACGCCTTGGCCCCGTCGTCCCAGTGGTAGCGGTCAGGCCGGTAATACTGGTCCATGATCGCGGAGTAAGCGACCTGTGTCGTCGTGACGCCCTGGATGCTCTGCCGAGGCCCGTCGCTCCCCGACCAGACGTCGCCGTAGAAGGCGATGCCGACGCCGAGCTTCTGCGGCGCGATGCCGGCCTGGAGGAACGGCTTCAGGGTCCCATCTGCAGAGGTGTAGGGGATGCCGCCCTGCATGAGCTGTCCGCCGCTGTCGTGCAGCGAGGCGTTGTACCAGGTGTTGAACCCCGTCCACGGCCCGCTCAGGTCGTAGGTCATCAGGTTGATCTGGTCGAACCGGCTCTGCAGCCGCGCGAACATCTGCGGCTCCCAGGCCGTGGCCGCCGTCAGCAGCAGGCCGGGCCGCGCGGCGCTCATGCGGGCGCGCAGATCCCGGATGAACGCCTCGTAGGGGGCGGCGTCGGCGTCCCGAATCGGCTCCATGTCGATGTCCAGCCCGTCGTAGCCGCGCGTGACGGCCAAGCTGACCAAATTGGCGACGAAGCGGGGCCGGACCGCGTCGGTGAGAACGGCCCGGAAGAGCGGGGCGGTCTCGGCGCCGCCGACGCACAGCAGCACCTTGCGTCCCGCCGCGTGGGCGGGGCCGATCACCGCCGCCGACTCGGCGGGGGTGATGACGGAGTTCGGCTTGGCGGCGGCGTTGTTGATCGTGCCGTCCGGGTTGGGGGTGACGGCGAAGTGGATCAGATGCGAGAACGCCGAAAAGTCGATCTTGTCCGGCAGGAACGTCCCGTCTTCTTGATGCCAGACGGGGTAGTAGGCCGTCACCCACAGCGAGCGGGGGGAATGCTCTGAAGCGGGCACGGACGGCGCCGCCGTGACCGGAGCGGTCAGACGGCACAGCCAGAGGCCGGTGAGGAGAGCGAGGAAGAAAGTGTTTTTCATAAGTGTCTAGGTGAGCTGATAAAGAGGCCCGCCGTAGGAGCGTTTTTCCGGCGGGCCGAGATCATCGTGCCGTGTAGGGGACACAGAGCGTCAGTGGCCGCTCGTCTTCCCCGCCGCACTCCTCTGCGCGTCCGCCGCCCGGCCCGCCGCCATCTGACTCGCCTCTACCTGCTGTTGCGGGGTCAGCGCGGGTGCCGGCGCCGGGGGCGGCGCGTCGCCGCCCCCTTGGTGACAGCCTGCGAGGGATAGGACAAGGCTGAGCAGGACAAGTGCGGCGAGTGAGATTGTGGGAACGCGACTCATGGTTGCCTCCTACTGGACCGACTGCGTCGCGCCGTCCATGTTCTCATAAAGGCCCTGGATGTAGACGTTCTTGTACCAATCGATCTGATACGCGCGTACACTCTTGACGTGGCCGTCCGTGAACAAGCAGTTGGTGCCTTTCGTATGGCGGAAACGCGGCATATCGGAGGGCGACGTGCCGTAAGTGGCGCAGTTGCTGGCCGTGGAACCGATGGCGCAGTCAAAGTCGTACTGCGCCTCGTTGTGCGAGTCCTGGCCCGTCGGGACGCCGTTGACGACAGGCCCGATGGGGTTCGTGAAATTCATCTCGGTCGGGTCAAAGAAGGGCGACGTGTAGGCATCGGAGGGGGCTTGTCCCTTCTCGCACAGCAAGATGGTGTCGGCTGGAGTCGTCACCTGGGATATCTTTGCGGTGTTCAAGGCTCCCGGATGGCCCGTCGTGTAGTTGTAAGTACCCTGGCCCTGCTGGCACAGCTGCAGGTTGACGCCGTAAGTCGACGACTGGTTCGAGGGGAAATCAGGGCAGCTCCAGACGCCGCCGACGCCGTAGGCATAGGTCGCAGTCGCGCCGCCGGCGAATGTCTCCGTGACGCTGGTGCCGTTCTTGACGTAGGGCAGGATCGCGGTCGTCCAGTCCACCGGCTGGGCATACTGGTCATAATACTGGTCCATCGGGAACGTCTCGTCGTTGTCCTGGATGTACTGCAGGAAGGCGAGGCCGAGCTGCTTCTGGTTGGAGACGCAGGTGATCTGGCGGGCCTTCTCACGGGCCTGCGCGAAGACCGGGAACAAGATCGCCGCGAGAATCGCGATGATGGCGATGACGACGAGCAGCTCAATGAGCGTGAAGCCATTGTGTCGTTTCATGGTGAAAGCCTTTCGGACGGGTTGGGGCAGCATTTGGATACCTTTCCGACTTACTTCATTGTCTCGGAAGCAGGGAACGAGAGCGTCCACTCTCGCCGTGGACGGCACGCCTTCACTTTGTCATCACAGCACCGATGATCGTCCGGCATCGCGCCGGAGTCCCACCGTTGTATCCCCTCCTCTGTGAGCGTCCGCTAAGTCAACGCCCGCCGACATCCGCAGCCCCTGGCGCTGGGATGAGCAAAGCAACACTTTCAGCGTCCTTCTAAACGCTTAGAAACACGCCGCCACCGCTGCCTCCGATGCTCTCACTGTCAGCGCGACAGGCCGTCCGTGACGGACAGATGCTCCCGTGTACGCTCCTGTCTGAGCGTCACGCCGCTGTGGCGGCCGTTGCGGGTCGGCGCAGCCATGGTCGATGCGCGGACGATCATCTCCGTGGGCAGCACGATCTGTCGGGCGGCCCTGGAACCCTCGGGGACATCGGCATCCAACTGGTCCAGCAGCGCCGCCGCCGCCGCCGACCCCATCTGCGCCAGCGGCTGACGGACCGATGTCAGCGGCGGCTCCAGGTGCGAGGCCGCCGGCGTGTCATCAAATCCGACCACGCTCAGGTCCTCGGGGATCCGTACCCCGGCCCGCCGGCAGACGTCATAAACGCCCTCCGCGATGCCGTCGCCGCCGGCGAAGACCGCCGTCGGCGGATCGTCCGCCGCAAGGAGGCGAGCCATGCCCTCGCGTCCCCACTCACGGTCGTAGGTGCCTTCCAGCACGAGAGCCGGATCGACGCTCAGGCCGTGTTCCCGCATCCCTTGCAGGTAGCCGTCGCGGCGCGGCTGCGTGCTGGGCGAGTTCGACTGACCGCCCAGCAGGGCGATACGGCGATGGCCCAGCCCTGCCAGGTGCGCGATCACCCCGCGCACGGCGCTGCTGTTGTCGATGTCGACGTTCGAGACGGCGGTGTCCGTCACCCTGCCGTTGATCTGCACGAACTGGAGGCCGGCTTCAACGAGCGAGGGGACGATCGTGCTGTCGGTCAACATGGCGATCAGCAGCAGGCCGTCAACACGCCGGTCCCGGAACGCCGGGAGGCTGTCGCTTCCGTTCCACTCCAGCCCCGTATACAGCATGACATTCTGGTGACGCTTGGCGCACTCCTGGACGATTCCATCCGTGATCGAGATAAAGTACGGGACGGTAAACAGACTCGGGTACGGGTGCGGGAAGACAACGCCGATGGAGTTCAGCCGCTTGTTCGCCATGGCCCGCGCGATTGTGTTCGGGTAATACCTGAGCCGCTCCATGCTCGCTTCGATCCGGGCTTTCGTTTCCAGATCCACCTTGCGCGGACCATTGTTGATCACATAGCTGACCGTTGCGATAGAAACGCCGCTGTCGCGGGCAACGTCAGTGATTGTCGGACGAGCCTTGGTCATGGAAAACGACACTGTTCCGGTAGATTATGGAGAAGCTGTTCGCGTCTAAGCGTTTAGAAGGCTGGCGGTGGGAACAAATAGGCAGCACAGCCTTTGAGCCTAGTTTAACAGGCGTTTGACGGATTGTCAAGAGGAGAAAGAAAAATTGTATCACATCCTCAACTGTCAATCAGGCCGGGGCGTCCGCCGCCTGCTGCACCAGGGCGATGGCGCCCATGATGCCCGCGTTGTCGCCCAGTTCCGCCGGGACGATGCGGCAGGTCCGCGACAGCGAACGGATGGCGCAGGCGTTCGCCGTCCGGCGGATGGGGTCGAGGATGATTTCCCCCGCCTGCGCGATGCCGCCGCCGATCACGACCATCTCCGGGTTGAGCAGGTTGATCAGGTTGGCGACGCACAGGCCGAGATAGTACCCCGTCTCTTCGTAGACCTCCAGCGCCACGGCGTCGCCGTTTTTGGCCTCCTCGGCGATGATGGCCGGTGTTAGGCCGAAACGGTCGTAGTCGGCGATCTCGGCCAGGCTGGTCGCGTAGCCCTCCTGAATCTTGCGCGCCGCCCGCTCCACGATCGCGTCGCGCTGGCTCTCGCCTTCGACGGACCCGAATGCGCTGTTGCCCCCGCGCCCGCCGGGGTTGACGATCATGTGGCCGACCTCGCCCGCGCCGCCGTCCGCGCCCTCGACCAGCTTGCCGTCCACGATCAGCCCGCCGCCGATGCCCGTGCCGAGCGTGATCATGGCGAGGTGGCGCACGGAGCGCCCGACGCCGAACGCGAACTCGCCCAAAGCCGCCAGGTTGGCGTCGTTGCCGATGTAGACGGGCAGGCCCAGCGCGTCCCGAACAGGCTGGACGATCTGGACGCCTTTCCACTGGTCTTTAAAGTTGGGCGCCCACATGACGACGCCCTCGCGGGCCTTGACGTGGCCGGGGACGGCGATGCCGACGCCGAGAACGGCCTCGTGACTCACCCCCGCCTTTTGCAGCGCCGTTTCCGCCGCCAGCGCGATCTGCCCCGCCGTCTGCGTCACGCCGTCCTGTGCGAACGACGGCAGGTTGTCGCTCCGCGCCACGATCTTCTCGGTCGCCCGCTCCATCACGGCGGCGCGCACGTTCGTGCCGCCCAAGTCGATCCCGACCACATACGGCTTCTCGCCCGTCATCTCAGCCACTCTCGCCCTCCTGCTTTGCCCGTAGTATAGCGGCGTCCGAATGTCTTGTCAAGGCTCAGGTGGTCCCCCTGCTTCCACGACAGGCCCAGGGCGTTCTGTGCTATAATCACTGCCATATAATCACTGCCATGGAACACGCAAATGCCAACCCGAGCGACGGCGGCGCCCCCGTCGTCGAGGAATCGCTGGAGCAGTTGATCGTGCGGCTTCGAGCAGAAGGCAACCCCTGGGTAAAGGCGGCGGGCATCTTCAAAGATGACCCTCTGTTCGACGAGTGGGTGGGAGCCATGCGCGGCCTCCGGCAGCAGGCCGACAGCGCTCAAGAAACACGCTGAGGAAGCGCCGATGCCGACGTTTGTCTTTGACACGGATTCCCTTCCGCTCTTTCAGCGTGGGCAGGCGCAGATCGGGGAGCGGTTTCTGTCCACTCCCCCTCGCTCCCGAGCGGTCGCGGTCATCAGTGTCGAGGAACAACTCACCGGATGGATGGCCCTGGTGCGCCGCGCCCGGACGAATGCCCAACTGGCCGTCGCCTATCAGAGCCTCACGGACACCGTCAGTTTCCTCGCCACGGTGCGCGTCCTGTCGTTCACTGAACCCGCCATCGAACGCTACCATGCCCTGCGGGCGATGAAACTGGGCGTTGGAACGATGGACCTGCGTATCGCCGCCATCGCGCTGGAAGAAGCCGCGACCGTCGTCACCCGGAACCTGCGCGACTTCCGGCGCGTTCCGGGCCTCGCCTGCGAGAACTGGGCCGACTGAACAAGTCACACTCTGAGCGCCCATACTCCCCACACTCGGCCACTCCCCTTCTGGCTCCCCAGAACTGGGGCGGGGCCTCGTTTCCGTCAAGCACGTACCATTCTGTGATATAATGATCTCATGGAACACGCCAATTCTCATCCAGACCAGAGCAGTGCGGCCGTCGCCGATGAGACACCGGAACAACTCATCGCCCGCGCCCGCGCCGAAGGCAACCCCTGGGCGCTTGCCGCAGGCATCTTCCCTGATGACGAGCTGACACGGGCCTGGGTCGCGGAGATGCAGGCCGCGCGGCAGCGGGTCGAGAAATCTCCCGACTTCTGATGAGCCTTTTCCTCTTCGACACAGACACTTTGACGCACCTGGAATGGAACCGGATGAGCGTCATCATGCGGATGTTGCAGGCGCCCCCGCAAAGCGTTGGCATCACCGTCATCAGCGTTCAGGAGCAGTTCAGCGGCTGGCTCGGCGTTATCAACAAAGCCAAAAGCGACGACGAACGCGCCCGACTGTACCAGCGGCTGACAGATAATGTGCGCGTGCTGTCCAGTCTGCACATAGTCACCTTCTCGGCACCGGCCATCGCCCGCTACCATGCCCTGCGGGCGATGAAACTGGGCGTTGGAACGATGGATCTGCGTATCGCCGCCATCGCGCTGGAAGAAGCCGCGACCGTCGTCACCCGGAACCTGCGGGACTTCCGGCGCGTGCCGGGCCTGGTCTGCGAAAATTGGGCCGACTGAGCAGAATGTAACTACGGGTGACATTGACACGTTGTACAAGTAATCTGTATAGCTTCGTGGCTTCGGCAAGTCGAGGACTTAATTTCATGACCGACACTCAGAAAAAACGTGAGCGTGGAGAGGCCTACACCGGGCATGGATATGGAACACTCCGTAAACACCTGTTCGCCGACTTCGGCAGCGTCTGGGTCGGCGCGGGCGAGGAGAAGCATCCCGAGGCGCAGGTTTCATATCTCACGCGCCTGATAAGGGCCAGGCATGGCTCACCGCCGACAGTAGCCGATAATATCCGCACCAGACCGGGAGTGAGTGGCCGCCGAGTCTGGAAGTCAGCCCGCATCTATGAAGGGGCAGCGAACAGGGCAACGCCCTGTCACTAGCGGCCCGGTATATGTCCTCGCCGGAAGGCTCCGTCCCAGCAGATTTCACGGGAGTTACAGATCATGGCCCCGAACCTTTGTTCAATTTGTGGCTTCCCATGGTCGCCACTCCCCTTGGGATGCCCAGACCGTCAGGACGTTAGGACTGGACAGCCGACGGCACGACACTCCGAAGGTCAGTCGTCACCGCCTCGCACCATCTCGCCAATGACTGCCATACCCTCTCCTCTCGTGTGCTCTCACCGCTTGGTGACGACGCCGGACGCAAGTTCCTCGTGTAAATCCTATTCCTGGGGCCTGTTCATCACGTTTTGCGTCGTTGCCGCGTGGCTGCTCGTGTCGGTGACGGGTTGCGCGTCAAATGGTGGCGCGGCATCGTCACAGGCTGCTGGCTCAGGTTCGGTGTATGTGACCGACCCTGCCTCTCAGGAAGATGCTGACGCTCATTTTGAAGCTGGGAACAGGTTCTATGAGGACAGCCAATGGGCCTCTGCGATCCCAGAGTACCAGCGGGCGTATTCCGAATACTCGGCCACGAGTCCTGTCAGCGCTGGGGTGGCATTGGACAATACTGGCATGGCCTACTTTATGGAAAATCAAAAAGCTCAGGCGCTTTATTATGGCGGGCAGGCCCTGGCACTCCAACAGAAAATCGGCGACAACGTGAGAGGACAAACCACCTGCTTACATCTCGGACTTACATACATTTCTATGGGCGAACCGGGCCAGGCGGCTGCGATGGGTCAGAAGAGGCTGTCGATGGCTACCCAGATCGGTGACAAAAAGGGCGAGGCAGAAGCCCTCGACTTTATCGGCCTCAGTTACGTGAACTCGAACCAGTATGACACGGCATTGAGTTTCTATGAGCAATCGCTAACCCTCCAGAAACAGATAGGCAACAAGTCGGGCGAGGCCGATACCCTCGATAAACTTGGCATGTGCCAAGCCTTTCTCGACAGAAGTGACGAGGCTTTAGTTAATTTACATCGTGCAAAAGCCTTGTTTGACGCTTTGGGCGAACCCGAACACAGCGAAAATGTACTGCACCACATATGGTTTGCTCAGAATGATCGGCAGTTAAGAGAGGAGGAGAACCAGAAGCAGTATTAAACAGTGAAAGCAAGAACGGATGCAAGAAGCCGACAAAGGAAGTCGGCTCAGGCGTGGGGAGGAGAAGCACCCCGAGGCGCAGGAAGCCTGGCTCACCGGCCTGATGCGGACAAGTCATAAACCGGCGGATGGGCTGCCGGTTCAGGCGGCACCCCTGCGGCGCGAGGAGGGTAAGGGCTAGAAGTCGGCAACGGAAATGAGGGACGGTATGGTGTGCCCCGACTGCGGGTACGTGATGACACCCTTTGACAAGGAATGTCCACGATGCAAGGCCGTGAAGTCCAAAAATGAGCAGCGCGTCAATCCGTATGTGGCGCATCAGGAACGGCTGGCACAGGAGAAGCAGGCTGAAAAGTCGTTCCAGCCACCAGTGGACGTAACATACCCTGTGGAACAGCAGACGGGCTGGCAGGTGGGTCCCCCGC
>CAXUCQ010000087.1:0-9860 GCA_964249295.1 uncultured Armatimonadales bacterium
GGGCGAACTGGAAGGGCGGTTCGTCGCGCACGACGACGCGCAGGGGGGCGGCGGTGCGGTTGCGGACCGTGACGGTCACGGCGTTGGCGGCGCCGAGCGAGAGCTTGTCGTCGACGGCGCGCGTGACCGCCAGCGCACGCTGCGGGGGCGGTGACGCGAGCGCGTCGGCGAGGGCGAGGGCGACCAGCAGCGCGTTGTACAGGAGGACCGCGAACAGCAGCCAGGCCGCGCGTCCGGTGAACAGCAGCGGCACGACGCCCAGCGCGGCGAGGAGAGCGAGGCGGTAGGTGAGGCGCATAGCGCCATTATAGCGGCCGTGCCTGCCGCCGTCAACGGCGGAGCGCGTGAAAAACAGCTTCGCGCGCGCGCAACTTTTCGGCGCAGACCGGTTCTATCAACGTATCGATTGAATATTCTGATTTCATTAGTCTCACACTTTAACTATTTTAATTATGTTATTGACTTTGTTAATTTAACTGAGTATAATGATACATGAGGAACAGCAAATGGCTCAGCAGATTGTCAGTCAATGCCCGTTCTGCAGCGGGGTGACTCTGGTGACGGAAGTCTCCTGCGTCCACTGCAGCGTGCATATTCAGGGACAGTTCACGCTGGGCCGGTTTGACCGGCTTGCGCCGGAGCACTTGCAGTTTCTGGAAGCGTTCCTCCGCAGCCGCGGCGTCATCCGGGACGTGGAGGCGGCGTTGGGGATCTCGTACCCGACCGTCCGCGCCCGGCTGGACGCACTGCTGAACGCGCTGGGTTTCAGCGAAGCTGCCGCGCCCACGGCGGCGGAGGCCGCGCCGGACAAAGCCGTCCGGCGGAAAGAGATCTTGGCGGCCATCGGGGCCGGCACACTGGATGCCGAGGCAGGGCTTGAGGCCCTGCGTCGGTTGTAACCCGCGTCGTTGTTATACGCACAGAACGCCCACACGGGCAGGAGAGACCTATGTCACAGAATGCAATGTTGGATCGAGAGACGGTCGCGGCGACGGGAGAGACCGCGCGGACGGACAGCCAGTTGGAAGTCGAGATGCCGAACGCCCGCGCCCAGCGCGAACACCTGACGCTGGTGGACTGGGAGCCGGCGGCGCCGACCGTTGTGGCGCGCAACTTCGCGCCGGTCCGTCTGGCGCGGCGGCGCTGGTTCGGCTGGTCGGAAGCGAGCATGGGGATCCTGTTGCTCGCCTCGGGGGCGGCGGCCGTCGCCTCCCTGCTCCGCCTGCAATAAGCGCCTTGATTTCCAGCCCCTTCCCTGTTTCCGACAGGGAAGGGGCTTCGCCGTAAGGAACAACCATCATGAGCGAAGAAAGCATCCTGATCCTGAACATGCTGCGCGAAGGCAAGATCACCGCCGAACAGGCCGACGGACTGCTGCGGGCCGTCCGGCAGACCGTGCCGCCGCCGACGCCGCCCGCCAGCCCTGCCCCGCCGCAGGCCCCGCCGACGGTCGATCCGGTTTCGCTGGCCGCGATGCAGAACAAGTTGGGGGAACTCCAGACGAAATTGGGCGACCTGCAGGGGAAGCTGGGCGCGGCCCAGACGGCGCGCACGGCGGGTCAGGCATTCTCCATCGCGGGCAAAGTGCTCGATCACATGCCGAAGCCGGAGGTCGATTTCTCCAAGATCAGCAAAACGGTCGATGAGGCCGTGCGGGGGCTGAACTCGCTCAAGAACGACGCCGTGCGGACGGCCAAAGTCGCCGGGCGCCAGGCCGCGCAGGAGGCCAAGCGGGCCGCGCGGCAGGGCCGCAAGTCGATGAAGTTCGACCTGAACATCTGTTTCGGCGACGACAAAGACGCGGGCCGCCCGCAGAACGGCGACGGACAGCCGCAGGCGGCGGAGAGCGGCGATGTGGCCGTCAACTGGGCGGGCGCGTCGTCCTTGTCGCTGGCGAACGCTTACGGCGGCATCAAGGTGATCGGTGACGAGACGGCTGAGGCCGATTCGGCCTCGGCGACCGTGACGAAGACCGCCTGGGCTGCAGGCGAGGCCGACGCCCGCGTGCTGCGGCAGCAGATCTTCCTGACGAGCCGTGTCGAGAACGGCAAGTGCCGCGTCGAGGTCGTCGCGCCCTCGGACGCGCAGGATCGTGTCACGGTTGACTACGTAATCCGCGTCCCGCGCGCTCTGCCGCTGGAGGTCGAGACAACTTTTGGGGACATCGAGGCGGAGGAGGTCTCGGCGCTTCTGACCACGGAGACGGTCTCCGGGGAGACCGTCGTGCGGCGTCCGTGGAGCGAGAGGGCCGGTGAGGCGCACCTGGGAAGCCGGAGCGGCGGCGTCCGTCTGGACGGCTGGAACGCGCCCGAGAGTCTGCTGACCGTCGAAACGGTCAGCGGCAACATCGTGGGCGACGGATTATCCTGCCGGACGGCCACCCTTTCCAGCCGGAGCGGCGATGTGACGCTGACGAAGATTCAGACGCTGGCTGAGGCGGGTTTTGAGTCGGTCAGCGGGGACGTGTCCGTTTCGGGAGGGGCGGTCGGCACACGCGCTGCGGCGAAGACGCAGAGCGGCGACGTTTCCGTGCGCGACCTGCGGGCGGAACAGCTCAGCGTCGAGACGGTGAGCGGCGACGCCCGTTTGCAGGCCGTGAACGGGACGCTGACGGCAAAGACCATCAGCGGCGACATCGACGCCGTCGGCGTGCAGAGCCAGGCGGTCTCCCTAGGGACCGTCAGCGGGGACGCGCGCTGGGCCTTCGCCGCGCCCTTTTCAGGGTCGCTCGCCGGCACGACCGTCAGCGGCGACCTGACCGTGACGCTCTGGACGAACTCGGACGCCCGCGTCGAGATGAGCACGACCAGCGGAGATCTGGATTGCGGCCTGCCGCTGGCGGAGAGGTCGCCGGACAACGCCCGGCACCTGAGCGGCAAGATCGGCGACGGCGTGGGCAGTCTGAAACTGCAGTCCGTGTCGGGCGACCTGCGCCTCAAGGCGGAAAATTAGTCGGCTCGGAGTGGAGCATCTTGGAGTGTTGACATGACGCCTGCACCGCACCACCCTCCCTTGCTCATCTCGCTCGCCGTGGCGGCGATCCTCGTCTGGCGCGTGTATGCCCGCGTCCGCCGGACGGTGGGCCGTCAGAAGCTGTCACAGTTCCGTGCGTGGGCGACGATTGTTTTGTTCTCCCTGCTCCTTGTCCTGTTTCTGCTGGGTTCATTGGCTCATACCGGCAGCTTTGTCACGCTGGCCGCCGGCGCAGGGCTTGGTGTCGGCCTGGGTTTCTACGGCCTTCGGCTGACCAAGTTTGAAGACACGCCGCTGGGCCTGTTCTACACGCCGAGCGCGCACATCGGCATCGCCCTGTCGCTGCTGTTCATCGGCCGCATCGGGTATCGGGTGGCGCAGTTCTATCTTGCGGGCGTGCCGACGGCTCCGCCGTCAACGTCGTTCGTCAGCAGCCCCCTGACGCTGGCGTTCTTCGGCCTGCTGGCGGGCTATTACGTCGCCTACGAGTTCGGCCTGCTGCGCTGGGCGCGTCGCGTGAGCGCTTAGGGTATAATGACGCCCGAAGTGCTTTTGGGAGTTCCACAATGAGCGGCGCCACGATCACTCCAGCCACGGTCCGCGGAGCGGGGAGCAGCGTCACGCCGCGCCCGGCGGATGGCGCGGACGGCGGCCTTTACCGATGGACACGGGAGGCCTACCAGCGCGCGGCGGCGGCGGGCTTGTTCGACGACAAGCGCGTGGAGCTGCTCGACGGAGAAATCTGGATCATGCCGCCACAACTGACGCCGCATGCGACGGCGATCCGCAGAACCTTCAGTGCGCTGCGCAAGGTGTTCGGGGATGGGTTTGATGTTTCCATGCAACTGCCGGTCACGATCAGCAACTGGTCGGAGCCGGAGCCGGATGTGACCGTCGCGCGCGGCACGGCGGAGGACTTTGCGGACCACCACCCCGGCCCGGCGGAGATTGCGCTGCTGGTGGAAGTCTCGGACAGCACCTTGCGTAAGGACCAGAGCCGGAAGGCGCGCGCCTATGCCCAGGCCGGTATCACGGATTACTGGATCGTCAGCCTGGTGGACGGACGGCTCGAAGTGTATCGGGACCCGACGCCGGAGGGCGTCTATCAGAGCGTCACGGCCTGTGATCCGCAGGCAGCGCTCAGCTCGTCGGCGCAACCGGACGTCGAAATCCGCGTGGCCGATCTCCTGCCCCCAATGTCGCAGCCGTAAACACCTATGACCAACACCAGGAAAAAAGTCGTCGTGCTCGGGAGCGGGCCGATCCGCATCGGGCAGGGCATCGAATTCGACTACGCCAGCGTCCACGCCGTGCGCGCCTTGCGCTCGGCGGGGTACGAGGCGATCATCATCAACAACAACCCCGAAACGGTTTCCACGGACTTCGACATCTCGGACCGGCTGTACTTCGAGCCATTAACGGCGGAAGACGTGCTGAACGTGCTGGAGCGGGAAGGCCCCGTCGAAGGCGTCATGGTCCAATTCGGCGGGCAAACGGCGATCAACCTGGCCAAGCCCCTTGTAGACGCGGGGGTACGGCTGCTGGGGTCGTCGTTCGACAGCATCGACCTGGCGGAAGACCGGAACCGCTTCGAGGAACTGCTGCGCCACCTGGGTATTCCGAAGCCGGCGGGGCGGGCGGTGACGACGACCGAGGCCGCCGTCGAAGTGGCGGCGGAGATCGGCTACCCCGTTCTGGTGCGCCCGTCCTACGTGCTGGGCGGGCGGGCGATGGAGATCGTCTACACGCAGAGCGACTTGCGCGACTATATGCGGTACGCGGCGGATGTCTCGGACGGGGCGCCGATCCTGGTGGACCGCTACATCGTGGGCAAAGAAGCCGAGGTGGATGTGATCGCCGACGGGCGGGGCGGGGCGCTGCTGCCGGGCATCATGGAGCACATCGAGCGGGCGGGGGTGCATTCCGGCGACTCGATGGCCGTGTACCCGCCGCAGACCATCGCGCCGCAGACCATCGCGCAGATCGTGGAGTACGCGACACGGCTTTCTGAGGCGCTCAGCGTCGTCGGCTTGATGAACATCCAGTTCGTCATCGAGAACGACCAGGCCTATGTGATCGAGGTCAACCCGCGCGCCTCGCGGACGGTGCCTTATCTGAGCAAGATCACGGGCATCCCCATGGTGCAGGCGGCGACCTGGGCGTCGCTGGGGCGGAGTCTTGCGGACCAGGGATATACAAACGGCCTGCACCCGGACCAGCCGAACATCGCCGTCAAAGCCCCCGTCTTCTCGTTTTCCAAATTGACGGACGTGGACATCAACTTAGGCCCGGAGATGAAATCGACGGGCGAGGTGCTGGGGATCGACACGGACTTCTCGCGGGCGTTGTACAAGGCGATGGTCGCCAGCGGCATCCATGTGCCGGTCGAGCGCGACGAGGCGGCTTTGCTGGCGACGCTGGCGGACCCGGACAAGGCGGAGGCGCTGCCGATCATCCGTGACTTCGCCGCGCTCGGCTTCCGGCTGTTTGCGACGGCGGGGACAGCTCGGTTCCTGGAAGAGAACGGCCTGACAGTCACTTCCGTCCTGAAGATCAGCGAGGGCAAGCCGAACCTGGTCGATTTGATACGCGCAGGCGGCGTTCAACTGCTCATCAACACGGTCTCGAAGGACAAGCAGATCGAGAAGGAAGCGGCGCAGATTCGCCGCGCCTCGGTCGAGCATTCAATCCCCTGTCTGACATCGTTGGACACGGCCCGCGCCCTGCACACGGCTCTGGCGACTCGCAAGTCGGGGGAGAAGTTCGAGGTTGTGACGATTGATCGCTACGTGTCGGCCTGAAAATCTGAGGCCCCCCAGCCCCCAATAATGGGGGAGTTAGAGTATCTCTTATGACGTCGTCGCCTGTTCTTTGACCAGGTTCAGAACGGCTTCTTCCGTCAGCGTGTGGGCCGTGGCTCCGTGCTGAGTCGTTGCATACGCGCCGCAGGCGTTGGCGAATAAGAGGGCGTCGGGCAGCGCGTCGGGCAGCGCCGCGAAGACGGCTTCAACGTCTCTCCCCAGCCGCAGCAGGAACGCGACGAGGCCAGCCATGAAGGCGTCCCCTGCCCCGGTGGCGTCGACAGGCTCGACGGGGATGCCGCGCGCGGTGACGGGTGCGCTTTCCCGCAGATAGCCCGCGCTGCCTTCTGAGCCGTGGGTCACGGCGACGAAGCGCAGCAATCGGTGGCGGGCGAAGAGACGCTGGACGGCGCCCGCTTCGTCCGCAGCCTCCGGCGCCAGGAAGCGAATCTCATCGGCCCCGACTTTGGCGACGTGCGCTTCGGAGAACCCCATGTCGGCCCATTCGCGCATTGTCTCCAAGTCCGGCCATAGACGCGGGCGCAGGTTGGGATCGTAGGTGCAGAGCGCCCCCGCTCTCCGGGCCAGCCCGGCCAGTCGCAGAGTCGTGCCGCGCGCGGGCGGCGCGATCAGCGAGATGCTGCCGTAGTGTAACGCGCGGGCGGACGCCAGAAGCCCCAGGTCGAGTTCTTCGGCGCGCAGGGCGAGGTCGCGGGCGGGGTCGAAGTAGAACAGGAAATCGCGCTCGCCGTCTTCTTGGATGGCGACAAAGGCAAGGCCTGTCCGGGCGGCGGGGTCTCGGACGATGTGCGACGTGTCCACGCCGTAATCACGGAACGTCTGGATGATGAACTCGCCGAAAGGGTCGTCCCCGACTTTGGTCACGAATGCCGTCTGCAGGCCCAAGCGCCGGGCGGCGACGGCGACGTTGGCCGGGGCGCCCGCCGCGACCTTGGCGAACGCCGGGGCGTCGGCCAGGCTGACGCCGCTCTTGGTGGAGGGGAGATCGATCAGGGCTTCGCCCAGAGTGACAAGGTCCACGGAAATCCTCGAAGAGCGTGGGCAGACACTGAGCCTCCTGCGTCAGTCCCCAGGAATGAATTCCTGGGCTGCGGACGAGCAAACTGCCCGCCTTCGCGGGCGAGGGATGGCCCCGCCTGCCTTTTCTGCGCCCGTGCAGGCGGGCAACCCTTTCCCTGACAGCGTAGGCGTCAGTCCTCCAGGACTGACGCAAGAGACCCGCTCTTATTTGTTGAACGTCGTCACGAAGTCGTCGTAGAGCGAGCGTGGGACGAGTTTCCACTGCTTGACGGCTTCCTCAATGGGGACGGCGACGATGTTCTGGCCCTGCAGGGCGACCATCTTGCCGAAGTCGCCCTCATGCACGAGTTCGGCGGCCTTGATGCCGACGCGGGTGCCGAGGATGCGGTCGAACAGGGTCGGCGAGCCGCCGCGCACGACGTGGCCGAGGACGACGTCGCGGGTGGGGATGCCGGTGCGACGCTCGATCTCTTTGGCGATGGCGGGGCCGATGCCGACGTCGCCGAGCTGGTGATGGCCGAAGGCGTCCAGGGCCGCGTTCTCGTCTTTCTGTGCGCCGGGAATCTCGACGCCCTCGCTGACGGCGACCAAGCCCCAGGTCTTGCCACGCGCGTAGTTCGCCTGCAGGTGACTGCAGAGGGCGTCGATGTCGGCCTCGACTTCCGGGATGAGGATGTAGTCGGCGCCGCCGGCGACGCCGGCCCAGAGCGCGGTCCAGCCGGCGTGACGGCCCATGATCTCGACGACGATGACGCGGTCGTGCGACTTCGCCGTGTCCCTCAGGCGGTCGATGGACTCGAGGGCGACCGACGCGGCGGAGTCGAAGCCAAAGGTGTAGTCCGTGAGGTCCAGGTCGTTGTCCATCGTCTTCGGGACGCCGACCGTTTTGACGCCGTGCTGCGTGTACAGCTTGGACGCGACGCCCAGGGTGTCTTCGCCGCCGAGGGCGATCAGCGCGTCCAGCTCGAACTTCTGGATGTTTCCGAGCACGGCTTGGAGTTGATCTTCCTTGCCTCTGGCGAACGGGTTGGTGCGTGAAGAGCGCAGGATAGTGCCGCCCTGGTCGATAATGCCCTCGACCCGTTCCAGAGTCAAGGGTTCCGTGTTGCCTTCGACGAGTCCCTTCCAGCCCTGGGTGAAGCCGATAACTTCATCCCCGTAGTCGAGCAGGCGCAGGACCGCGCCCCGGATGGCGGGGTTGAGGCCGGGGCAGTCGCCGCCGCCGGTCAGCATTCCGATCTTCATGTTCTGTGTGTGTCTCCTGAGTGACTAGATCTTTGGTACGACGAGGCCATAGTTGCCGTCGCGGCGCTTGTAGATGACCTGTGCCTGGTTGCTGTCCATGTCCACGAAGACGTACCAGGGGTGGTCGACGAGTTCCAGCATCCCGGCGGCATCTTCCACGCTCATCGGCTTCATCGTCACGGCCTTGACCCGCGTGATCTGCGGCGTGGTGTCCACATCCTCGTCGTCGTTCTGGGCCGGCAGGACGCCGTCATTAGGGGAAAGGGCGGCGTTGTTGGGCGCGACGTTGACGCGGAGGGTGTCGGCGTGGTTGCGCAGATGCGAGCGCTTGGCCTTAAGCTTGCGCAGCCGCTGTTCGAGTTTGCCGACGACGCGGTCCATGGACACATAAGTGTCGCTGGTATGCTCCTCGCCGCGCAGGGTGAAACCGTCGCCCTGCAAAGTCACTTCCACGCGGTGTTCGCCGCTCTTTTCGGCGCTGATGTTGACGATCGCCTCGCGGATGTCCTGGTTGAACTTCTCCAGCTTGGCGACGTGGTCTTCCGCCGCCTGGCGAAGACCGTCGGTGATCGGCAGATGGTTCCGGCCTTTGACGGATACGAGAATCGCCATCAGTTTCCTCTCCTTTTCTGGGCCGCCTGCATCGGCGGCGAGTGTGCAAACTGCAAACGCGGGCGGGGTGGGTCACAGGGCCGCAAGACTCGCGACGGCGTGGGCCGCGATGCCTTCGCCGCGCCCCAGGGCGCCCATGCCTTCGTTGGTCGTTGCTTTTATACCCACACGCGCAGTGTCGAGGCCGAGCGCCGCCGCGAGATTTTCCCGCATCCCGCCTACATAGGGGGCGATCTTCGGCGCTTCCGCGATCAGCGTCGCATCGACGTTGATCACGGACAGGCCTGCCTCCGCCACGCGACGGACGACGTCCGCGAGCAGTGTCCGGCTGTCGATGCCGGCGTAGGTCGCGTCCGTGTTGGGGTACAGCGTCCCGATGTCGGGCAGGCCCGCCGCGCCGAGCAGAGCGTCGCAGATCGCGTGGAGCAGGACGTCGGCGTCCGAGTGACCGTCCAGGCCGCGCCCCTGCGAGTCGGCGATCTCGACGCCGCCGAGGACGAGCCGGCGCCCAGCGGCAAAGCGGT
Organism: uncultured Armatimonadales bacterium; assembly: GCA_964249295.1. Classification (GTDB taxonomy): domain Bacteria; phylum Armatimonadota; class Armatimonadia; order Armatimonadales; family Capsulimonadaceae; genus CAZZVX01. Next base: position 9,197 of record CAXUCQ010000087.1, read on the forward strand.
GGATGTCGTAGCCGAAGCCGACGCGCATGCGTGTGTCTCCCATCCCCCGGCGGCGCCGCAGGATGGCCTCGGCGAGCGGGAGGTCTTCCGGGCGGGTCACTTTGAGGTTTTCCACCTCACCTGGGACCAGATGCACCGGGACATCTTGCAAATGTTCGACGAGGGAGGCCTCGTCCGTCCCGATGAACGCCGCGTCGCTCGCCGCGACATGGGCGTTGAGCAATGTCTGGTAGCGGAACGCCTGCGGCGTCTGCACGGCCCAGAGGCCGTCCCGCGCGACGGTCTCCGTGACGGTCTGCCCATCGCCGACCCGTTTCAGCGTGTCGGCGATGGGCAGGGCGGCGACGGCGCTGCCGTTTGCCCGCACTCCGGCGATGCACCTGTCGATGACGGCGGCGCTAACGAGTGGCCGGGCGCCGTCATGGACCAGGATCAGATCGTCGGGCGCGGCCCCCAGGGCGAACAGGCCGACCTGGACGCTGTCTTGACGGGACAGGCCGCCGACGACGACGGCCATGACTTTGTCCAATCCCGTCAACGCTTCGCGGCAGCGCGCGATGTCCTCACGCCCGGTGACGACCACGATGCCGTCGACGGCGGGGTGCTGCGCGAAGGCCGAAACGGTCCAGCGGAGCAGAGGCCGGTCGAGCAACGGGGCGAAGAC
>CAXUCQ010000088.1:0-1605 GCA_964249295.1 uncultured Armatimonadales bacterium
GTCTTGAAGACGTAGCCGCTGTTGTCCTCGACGCTGCCGCGGAGGAGGTCGTCGTGCCGGGCGAGGGCCGGGCGCATGGCGTCGGGGTGCTGTTCCCACAGCCGGGTGCTGCCCTCGATGTCGGTGAACAGAAAGGTGACGGTGCCGGTCGGCGGGCTGTCCAAGGCAGGCCTCCAGTACGCGGGGGCTTAAGGATGGGTTGGATGTGGGCCAGTTCCGCAGTCATGCCGCTGTTTCCTGCCTGGAAAAGAATGACGGCGGCATGGACCTGTTTCGACATCTCCTGCCGGGGCGGACGACCGCCCCGGCACACGGACGGTTTCACTGCCGGTTGGCGCGGAAGCCGATGCCGGCGCCGCCGCCGCGCATCTCGGCCAGGAAGTCCGGGTCCTTCATGCGGCTCAGGTGGCGGCGCAATTCCTCCACCTGGGCGAGCACGGCGTGGGCGAAGCGCTCGTCCAGCGTCATCGCGCCGTCCTGGGCGCGCTGGAGGGCGGCCCCGACGACGGCTTCCTTCAGATAGGCCGGCGTGAAGCCGTCGCTGCGCTCGGCGACCTGGGCGGACAGCACATCGATGTCTAGTCCGGCGGACAGCCGGGTGCGCAGGCCGGAGCGGGTCAGGACTCGGCGGCAGAACTCCGCGCGCTCGGCCCGGCCCGGCAGGCCGATGTGGAAGACCCGGTCGAAGCGCGACGGGCGCTTGAGCAGGGCTTCGTCGATCTTGTGCGGGTGGTTGGACGAGGCGATGACGAGCAGGCCGTCGTTGCTGCCGAAGCCGTCCATCTCGTTCAGGAAAACCGTGCGGTTGTCCTCATTGACCAAGCCTTCCACGTCCTCGAACGCCAGGATGCAGGGGGCCAGCCGACGCGCCCGCTGGAAGATGGCTTCCAGGGCTTCCTGCTGGTTGTACTCGCGCAGGTCGCGGACGTACAGGAACGGCAGGTCCGGCAGACACGCGGCGGCGGCCTTGCAGATCATCGTCTTGCCCGTTCCGGGCGGGCCGACCAGCAGGACGCCGCGCTTCCAGGCGAAGCCGAGCGCGTGGTAGGTCTCCCTGTGGTCGAAGAAGCCCTGCACGGCGTCCCGCACGTCGGACAGCGTTTTGGCGGGCAGGACGATGTCCTCCCAGGTGGTCTTGCCGATCTCGGCGTCCAAATCCGGCGCGCTCTCCCAGCCCTCCGTGTAGCGCAGGCAGCGGCCGTCGGGGCGCAGGGCGTAGTCGCTCAGGGCGGACACGAACCCGGACAGCAGGCCCTCGTCGTCCGCCGCGCAGACGACGTAGCCGCTGCGGCCCGTGTTCGGGGCGAGGGCGATCTCGACGGTCTCCCCCTGCCAGGGCGCGGCGTACCAGCCGGTGTAGGGCCGCTTCTCGTTCTCGCCGTCATGGCTGTGGTAGCCGTCGCCGCCGGGCAGCAGGCTGCGCCAGCCTGCGGCCCGCCCGTCCAGGAAGCGGCGCAAGTTGAGCCGGTCCAGCCACGTCATCAGCGTGAAACAACCGGGCCGGTGCCGGCGCACGGCGCGCAGGAGAGCGTCCTCGCTGCTGCCGTCGTGAGCCTCGATCGCCAGCGCCTCATCGACGGCGGCGTTGCGCCAGTCACTCGGGTC
>CAXUCQ010000088.1:1705-9785 GCA_964249295.1 uncultured Armatimonadales bacterium
GAGCCTCGATCGCCAGCGCCTCATCGACGGCGGCGTTGCGCCAGTCACTCGGGTCAATTGTGGTTTGTGTTTCCATAGTCGTTTCGTCCAGAACGGCGGAAGGCAGATGATTCGAACACCACCCTGGGCAGGGCGCACTCGCTAGCAACGAGGCCGTGTCACCCGGACACGCTTACCTTCCGTACTTGTCTCTGCGCAGGAGGGCGCGAGCGGCGGGCGGACGACTCGAACGCCAGTGCTTGCACACCGCTTCGCCTTCCAAGCGAACCCTCTGCCTCAGAGGTTCACCCGCCACAGTTTCATGTTACTCGCGGAAAGCGGAGGTCTCGAACCCCAGCGGTCGCCCGCCGAACTGTTTTCGGGACAGTCTGCGCCGCCCGGCGCATTCGCCTTCCAATCACGCTCTTGGCAGGACTTGAACCTGCGGCCTCCACCTTCGCCGGGTGACGCTCTCTCCATCTGAGCCACAAGAGCAGACGTTCTATTACTACAGTGTTACAAACAAGCGAAGCTGACGAGAATCGAACTCGTGACTTCCTGTGCGACAGACAGGCACTCTGACCCCTGAGTTACAGCCCCACAATCCGAAATCGGCTTTGATTCGAAACTGACTCCTCGACCTGGATTCGAACCGGGACGGATTGATTAACAGTCAATCATGCTGCCGTTACATCATCGAGGATCAAGCGCGGCGGCGGGAGTTGCACCCGCGATCTCCGGTTTATGAGACCGGTGCCTTGCTGCTTGGCTACGCCGCAGTGAGTTGTCAACGGCTTACCGGGAAAGCCGTTTACGCCAGTGGACGCGCTCTGAGTTGAACAGAGATCAAGCCCTTATAAGGGAGCTGGCATGACCGTTATGCAACACGTCCTAGTTTCAGTAAAGATGCCGCTGGAGAGATTCGAACTCAGTCAACCTTCTCGTTCTAAGCGAGACGCCTCTACCATTTGGGCTACAGCGGCATAATGTTTGAGCGGGAGGGATGCGGTTTAGACACCCCTCCCGGTGTCGTCAGTCCTTGAATGGGTCCACAGTGTCCTCGCCGGCCATGCAGACGCCGATTGGGGTCAGCGTGTGCAGGACGCGGATCGAGTTCTTGTGGTGCTCCAATACGTCCGGGAGTCGCTTGTAGCACTGCGGGGCCTCATCGGTCCCCGCGCCGCGCAGTTCGACGCCCTGCGCCTGTATCCAGTCGTCCATCATCTGCCGGGAGACGGCCCCCGGCGAAATGACCTGGCCCGTCTTGCGGTTGATCTTGCCCCGCGCGGCGGTCCGGCTCATCACGCGGCCCGCGCCATGGACCGTCGAGTACAGGGCTTCCCGAGCCTCCGCCGACTCGACGCCTTCCAGGATCACGCTCTTGTCGCCCATCGAGCCGCCGACGAATCCCTTCTGGCCGGGGAACGCGGGCGTCGCCCCTTTGCGGACCACCCACAGGTCGCGGCCCTCGTGATTCTCCTTCCAGGCGTAGTTGTGGTGGTTGTGGACTTCCTCCACGATCTTCGCGCCCAGGATGCGCGCCACCTCGGCGCAGACCCAGTCGCGGCCCGCATAGGCGTAGCGGCCCGCCAGAGTCATGCAGGCGATGTAGTCCCAGCCCAGCGACGAGCGCGCGTCCAGAACGAGCGGGTCTACGTCCATGCCGTCCTTGGCGCCGCCCGCTTCCAGGAAGAACGTCGCCGTCCGGTGGCCCAGCCCGCGCGAGCCAAAGTGGGCGCCGACCCAGACACGGTCCAGTTCGTCGATGAACAGGTCCACATAGTGGTTGCCGCTGCCGATGGTGCCGAGCTGGTTCCGCGCCATCTGCTTGTTCGCCTTGACCGCGCTCAGCTTCCAGGTCTCGTCGTCGAACAGCTCGTGTTCGACATGGGTGCCGTTGGTGCGTCCGATGCCGAACTCCAGGTGCGACCACACGTCGTCCATGATCTTTTTGATCTTGGCGCGCACCTCGCGGGCCGGGATGTCCAGGCGCACGGCCTTGTTGCCGCAGCCGATGTCGAAGCCCACCCCCGACGGGCTGATCTTGTCCTCGTAGGCCACGACGCCGCCGATCGGCACCGCGTAGCCTTTGTGGCCGTCCGCGCACAGAGCGGCGCCACGGACCGAGCCGTCCGAGGCGGAGCGCCGGATCTGCGCCAGCGTCGCGTCATCATGGTCGCCGAATATCTTAATGTCTTTGAGGTCCATATCGTTTACTCCCGTCGAAATGCTAGATATCGGACGCTTTGCGCGTCTGGATGTAATCCCGGCTGCGCTCCCGCAGGTAGGCCTCCGGGAGCCGGATGCCGGCGCTGAGGACCTGCCAGTTCTCACCCCAGGCGCCTTCGTCCTTGAACCGGACCGTCCGCCCGACGGCGGCGAAGGTCTCAGGGACCCAGGCAGTCGTGCGGCAGGCGTCTTTGGCGAAGACGCATTGGACATAGAATGTGTTGCGGCCAGGCATGGCACTGTCCTTTCTTCTGATCCCTTGAGGCAAGCGAAGTGGGAGAGTCGAACCCCCGTCCTCAGCATGGCGCGCTGACATCCTGCCACTGAACGAACTTCGCGGATTGGCTGGAGACGGTCGGAATCGAACCGACAACACCTTCTTTGCAAAAGAAAGTCGCTTGCCCTTAGAACATGCGTCCCCGTATGATGCCGTCTGACGGAGTCGAACCGCCGACGCGAGACCCTTCAAATCTCCGCTCTACCGACTGAGCTAAGACGGCAAACTGTCACAGGGCTAAGCAACAAAAAAGGCCCCGCGCTGTGCGCTGGGACCGATCGTGCCTGGTAGGTTGAATGCCGGTGTTACGCACTCCCCCCCGAAGACACAATCGCGGTCCCGCGATCACTCAGTTCCACTCGGCCAAAATCGCTGGCCGTCGTCGACAAGGGTCGGCGGCCGGCGCCGGCGGCGCCGAGCATGGACACGCCGCGTGTCGCGCCGGAGACGACTGAGTTTGTTTGACTGTCATTTATCGCTATCATTGTTATTTAGAACTATACCACACTTTATCAGCAAACAAACACAAAGTTTGCTGTTCCGGCAAATTTATTTCACAGGTCGCAAAAGATGGGGTGGCCGGCGGGACTTGGACCCGCGATCTTCACTTTCACAGAGTGGCGACTTGACCGCTCGTCTACAGCCACCACAAGTTGTCCCGAGATCGGGGCGGCAGGAATCGAACCTGCGTCTCCTGGTTCCAGGCCAGGTGTTATCCCACTTCACTACGCCCCGGATGTATCGCCTGCGGGCGGGGGATCGCTCCCCCACCCAGCTCTCAGACCGCCCCTGCCATCAAAGAACGACCGATTTCTTCCGGCACTTCTTCATATCCGCAGGGCGTCATGCTTGCGCTGGCGCGGCCCTGCGTCATGGATCGCAGGTGCGTCGCATAGCCGAACGTCTCGGCGACAGGCATACAGGCCGTGATGACAGCCGTCCCGTCCGCCAACGCATTCTGTCGCTCCAAACGCCCCCGGCGCCGGTGGACATCACCCAGGATGCTGCCGAGATAGTCCGGCGGCGTCAGGATTTCGGTGCGCGAGACTGGCTCCAGAATGACCATCGGCGCTTTGCGGCAGGCGTCGCGGAAGGCGAGCAGGCCCGCGATCTTGAACGCCAACGGGTTTGAGTCTTGCTCATGCCACGAGCCGCCTGCCACGGTCACGCGCACATCCACAACCGGATACCCCGCGAGGATGCCGTGCGTCAGACCTTCACGGACTCCCTGTTCGATGGAAGGCACGAAGTGCTTCGGGATCGCGCCGCCGACCACACGGTCAACGAACTCGAATCCTCCACCCCGTTCCAAAGCCTCCAGTTCGAGGACGCAGTGGGCGAAGTGGCCGGGGCCACCGCTTTGCTTGACGTACTTCGCTTCTCCACGATAGACTTCCGACATGGCTCTCTCCTTCCGAAACTCTTCAATACTCCCAGCGGGACTCGAACCCGCACTGCCGTTTCCGGCCTAGAACACCCGCCAACGCGCTTCGCCCTGCTTGTTACTCAACCCACCGTTGCCGGTCGCTATGAGGTGCCTCCGCAATCAAGTGTCCATGACGCGCTTTCCCAGCCCCGCGCCGCTTTGCCTTTTTAGCTACGGGAGCATAGCTTCTGTCCGCCGAAATGGGTTGGGAGGGACTCGAACCCCCATGTTCAGCACGTGGCACCTGATCTACAGTCAGGCCCCTTCACCAGTTTGGATACCAACCCGTATCATCTGTTACAGTAAGCCCCAGCGGGACTCGGACCCGCTTCGCGTTGTTGAAAGCAACACATCCTAACCCATGGACGATGGGGCCGTATCTGTCAGTTTTTTGGCAGCGCGTCGGAGAATTGAACTCCGGCCTTGTCCTTGAGAAGAAACGTCCTGACCGTCAGACGAACGCGCCATATTCCGTGCCGGGCAACAGTGGGGCCGGTGAGATTCGAACTCACGCTCCTTCGCTTAAAAGGCGACCGCTGTAACCACTTAGCCACGGCCCCACGATTTACTGTCCGGTTTTTCCGTCTTGCTCTTCTTTCTGCTTTTCCTCATGCCTGTGTTCCTCTTCGTGACTGCCGGGCAAGGACTCGAACCTCGATAAGCAGCGTCAGAGACTGCCGTCCTGCCATTGAACGACCCGGCACCGACACGCCGGCCAATAAAAAATCGGCCCCAGGCGGTGTGCTTGGGACCGATCGTGTCTCGCTGTTCTCCATGTTCAGCCGGCTCAGGCCGGAGGGGATGCACTTCTGCCTTTCCCGGAACAGGACACAATCGGTCCCGCTATGAAATTGTCTTGATAATCGTTCGCTCGGCCCGTCGCCGCATGGCCCTGATAATGCTGGAAGCCGTTGGACACACCCACCGACCAGGTCGAACGCGCCGGACTGACGCCGAAAACGGCGACGGCGGGGCGTGACGTGACGGGGACCAGCCAGGCGGGTTCCAGGCCGGGCAGGGCTGCCATGTTGGGTTTGAGTTGTGTCTGTGTCATTGTTGTCATCGCAGTGTCACGCTTGTGTCTCCACAGCGGCCGCGGAGTCTGCCTCCGGGCGGATCGACAGGTGGCCGCAGGGCGAGCGGTCCACGATGTAATCGCGCAGGCGGCCGGGGCGCACCTGGAAAAACCGCGCCAGTTCTTCTTTGATCTCCCGGTCGCTCGCCGCGACCGTCACGTCCAGTTCGTATTCCAGCAGATCATACCGGCGGCCTTCAAAGCGCACTCGGACCATCGCAATGCCTGCTTTCCAGAAGGGGAAGCCCGAAAACAACGAAGCGCCCCGCTCTGTGGATAGAGGGGGCGCTTCGGAATACGGGATTCCGGCAAAGCGGGCTGACCACGAGGCTACTCGGTCAGGCCACCTCCCCCTGGGGTGACGCGATACAGATGGTCCTGGCTGCCTTGCGGGCAGCCGGAGCACTGTTCGGCCGATATGGAGTTGGGTTTCGGGTCCATCATGATTCTGTTCAGCGCCATCGCCCCGGCGGTCTGCCGAGCGGGCTGTCGGGGAGCATCTTACCACAGGGTTTCCAGCCTTGTCAAGTGTCCGGCCAAAATATTTCAGGCTGCCGCCGCTGAGACGCAGACCGGGCGGGACGCGCCGCCGGTTGACTTTGGGGCGCGGCCCGTGCCATACTAGAGGCGCTTTTCCCGCAAAACATCCCCAACGCCCCGCGACCAGTCGCGGGGCGCGTCACAAGGAGACACTCATGGCAGTTCGTGTCGGCATCAACGGCTTCGGCCGCATCGGGCGCATCACCTTCCGCGCCATCCAGGAGCGCTACCCCAACGGCGACATCGAGGTAGTCGCCCTCAACGACCTGACCGACGCCAAGACCAACGCCCACCTGCTCAAGTACGACAGCAACTACGGCCCCTACAAGGGCGGCGACGTGATGGCCGAAGACAACGACATCGTGGTCAACGGCAAAAAGATCACCGTCTTCGCCGAGAAGAACCCCGGCGACATCCCGTGGGACCGCGAAGGCGTGGACGTCGTCATCGAGAGCACCGGCTTCTTCACCGACGCCACCAAGGCCGTCGCCCACCGCGAGCACGACGTCAAAAAGGTCGTCATCTCCGCGCCCGGCAAGAACGAGGACCTGACCATCGTCCTGGGCGTCAACGACGACATGTACGACCCCGCCAAGCACCACGTCATCTCGAACGCCTCCTGCACCACCAACGGCCTGGCCCCCGTCGCCAAGGTCCTCAACGACAAGTTCGGCGTCGAGAAGGGCCTGCTGACGACGATCCACGCCTACACCAACTCGCAGCGGACCGTGGACACCGCCGCCAAGGACCTGCGCGACGCCCGCGCCGCCGCCCAGAACATCGTGCCGTCGAGCACCGGCGCGGCCAAGGCCGTCGGCCTGGTCATCCCCGAACTCAAAGGCAAGTTCACCGGCATGGCCTTCCGCGTCCCGACCCCGACCGTCAGCGTCGTGGACTTCACCGCCATCCTGGGCCGCGACGTCAGCGTCGCCGAGATCAACGCCGCCGCCAAGGAGTACGCCGACGGCCCGATGAAGGGCATCCTGGAGTACACGGAAGAAGAGCGCGTCTCGACCGACCTGAAGGGCAACCCACACTCGTCGATCTTCAGCGCCGTGGACACCATCGGCATCGGCAATTTCGTCAAGGTCGTCGCCTGGTACGACAACGAGTGGGGCTACTCCTGCCGCGTCGCCGACCTGCTCAAGTTCCTGGGCGACAAAGGGCTGTAAGGCTTCCGCACTCAAAAGGAGCGCGGCTTTAGCCGCGCTCCAAAGTGACAGGATGATCGGAGCAGGAGGTGGCGTTACGACCACGGCTAGGTACGCATGAATGTATTCAAGAGTACGAGCGGGCGGCACGCGAGCATCAAGACGCCGGCTTAGTTTTACTTGCGGACGTAAAGGCTCTGGGCGTGGCGCTGATGGGGCTTTCGGCGGAGATGGCGTTAAAGGCGGCGTACTTTCGTTTTGTTGGATACGCAGCTACTCAGCAAATTTCAGCGGCCGACTTGAGGGCTGCTGTGGTAGACGTTCAATCTCTTGGCGTAACAGACAGCCCGGAAGGCTACCACAACCTGCTGTTTTGGGCAAACGCGGTTATTTCTAGCCGTCGGTTGGGCATTTCCTCTCGGAGCCACATCGGAATCGGTATTTTGCCTGCGGTCGCTGCGGCAGCAATGGATACTCAGAATGAAGTGGAATTGCGGACAAGGGCAATGCGGCTGCGAACGAACTGGTCTATTGGAGATCGCTACAAATCAATCCAGCCTCATGCTGCCAAGCAAGATTTGGAAGATGTTTTTGATGATGCCGTATTGATTGTCGAGTTGTACGACAAGAGAAGGATATAATCAAGAAGGATATAATAATGGCTGTACTTCAGCGAGTCAACCTTGTGACAACAGACCGGCAGGTGCATCTTGCGGAGATTTTAGAAGCGGAATGGCAAAATCCTCAAAATGCAGAGCCACTGATTATCGAGGAAAGCCCGCGTCAGGATGCGCCGCCAAACCACATTTACGTTGTTTGGCAGGAGTGGAGTGACCTGACGCCTTTGGAGCGTTCTCGTGTGATTTTCGCCGCCTATGCACAAAAACTTGGTCGTGAAAATGAACCGTTCCTTCAGGAAGTCACTCTGGCGATGGGTCTGACGCGAGAGGAAGCAAGGGCAATGAACATAGAGTTGTAACCAATGACATACCCTTTGGGGTTAAAATTGTGGCCCGGTACGACAACGAATGGGGCTACTCCTGCCGCGTCGCCGACCTGCTCAAGTTCTTGGGCGACAAGGGCCTCTGAACTGCTGGTTGCAACCCTGTTGCATCAATGCAATAGGGTTGCAAAACAAGCAAGATCGTGGTACAATCTTAGCATCGGTTGGGAGGTTCGACTTTAATCGGATCGTGAAAGCATGGTCTTTCCCTAACCGACTTTTTTGAGGAACCTTATATATCTTCTTTATGCCGACGAATCCGGCACTGCAAAAGATGCAAGCCAGCAATACTTCGTACTTGCTGGCTTTTGTGTTTTTGAGCGTCAAGGCTACTGGATCAGTGAAAAACTAGACAACATCGCAGCGCGGTTCAATCCGGCTGATCCAAACTCTGTGGAGC
>CAXUCQ010000089.1:0-3437 GCA_964249295.1 uncultured Armatimonadales bacterium
GTCCTGAACCCGCTCGCCGTCCGGGGCGCCGGCATCCCCATCGCCTTCAGCAGCACCACGCCCACGACCGCCGAGCCGATCGGAAACTTCGCCGTCACCGGGCCGGGCGGCGACGGCGTCGGGCCGTTCCGTGGCCTCAAAGATCGCACCTTCCCGCAAACGGGAGGTACGGCCACCTACCCGTATGATCTTCAGGCGCGGACCAACGGCAACCGCGTTTACACCCGGAAAGCGCCTCCGGCCAGTGTGTCGGGGACCATCAACCAGACCGGCGGAGGCCGCCGCCGGGGCCGGCTGCAAGGCTACCCCGAGCGCAACGTCCGCATCACCACGTCTACGGGCCTGGTCAACCACAACTCCACCGGCAGCAACGCCGACCCGAACGCCGTCACAGCGACCACCCTGCTGGGTAACTCCACGCAGAGCACCAGCAACGGCCTGACGCCGCCGGCCACTGCCCCCTACGGCCAGTTCCTGCTCGACATCTCCGACCGCAGCGCCCTCGGTCTGGCCGGTCAGAGCATCACCAACCTGCGCATGGAGCGCAAGGCCGTCGGCTGGAACGACAACACCGGCCAGTTCGGCAACCCTGCCGCCAACGGGCCGAACAACGGCGAGGGCGCGGCCATCAACCCGCTGCCCTGGGACGATGTCCCCGTCACCGGCAGCAACCACAGCCGCGACTACCCGGACATCCAGGCCAGCGCGCTCGCCGACATCCTCAACAACACGGACCTGACCGCCTCCGGCGGCACGCCCGACGGCGCCCAGACCAACGGCAGCAGCATCGACACCCGTAACGTCGTCGTAGACCCCGTCAAGGTCCAGATCACCGTCCCGCACTTCCAGCCCGCCAACCTGCAGTTCTTCGACCAGAACAGCGGGACGCCCGTCACGCCCGACACCGTCACCCCCGGCGACGACACGTTCCCGATGGGCTACGTCAACACCGTCCGCGTCTACGTCGACAGCAACAACAACGGCCGCTGGGACACCGGCGAAGCCTACCGCGACGTCCAGCTCTTCAGCGGCGTCCCCGTGGACATGAGCACCAACATCGCCACGCCCACCGTCGATCTCGGCAAGCTGCCCCAGGGCTTCGGCCTCGCCACGACCAACACGAGCGACCCCGCCCTCGGCACCTTCATGCCCTACCCGACGGCCACCCAGATCAACGGCAACGGCACTTACCTGGGCAACCCGCAGAACCCCGGCTACGTCAGTTTCTTCAAGCCGCTGACCGGCACCAACACCGGCAACACCAACCTGCTCAACGTCCACTTCGACCAGAAGATCGACCGAGCCAATCCGCCGACCAAAGCATCGACTACGGCCCTGCCCCTGATCGGCGACACGCTCGAATCATCGACAATGCTGCCCGCCTTTGACATCAACTCGGCGCTCACCGGCCCGCCCCCGTCGCCCGGAACTCTGCCGGGCGGCACCGCCATCGGCGGCAGCAACGGCACGTTCCTGCTCCGCACGTCGCTCGACGACGACATCATCGCCGCCTACGGACGCAACCCCGGCCTGGTGGCCGCCAGCGCCCCGTACAATTCGCTCGGCGCGACCTTCCACAAGGCCCGTGTCGGCGACGCCAACGGCTCGCTCCTGACCGTGCCGGACGTGCCGCATGACAACGACACGACCAACCCCGGCACCGGCTACAACCTGGCCCTGTCAAGCAGCGTCCCGCCCATCGCCACAGCCAACGGCCTCGTCAACACGGCCAACCAGAAAGCGGCCTCGATCCCCTACGTCGCCCTCGCCATCCCGCAGGGGACGCCCGTCGGCACCTACAGCACCCGGATTCAGCTCTTCGAGGGGGTCGATCCCTCCGGCTACAAGAACATCTACAGCACCGGGACCACGACCACCAACAACGGCCCCTACGTCCCGATCCTGCCCCCCCAGTACGGTACCCAGTCGATCAACACGGCGACCAACAGCAGCCCGACCTTCGCCCCCTATTCGGCGACCAACCCAGGCGACTTCTACGGCGACCTCGTGGACACGCTGATCGCGCCCAACAACGTCCCGACGCAGCCTTACAGCAACGGCGCCGTCGTCAAAGCCACCGTCACCGAAGCCCGCATCACCGACGGCGCCTCCCGAGGCGACCTGCCCCAGGTGGACAACGGACCGACGATCTTCGCCAGGACCAACACGACGCCGACCATTCCATCGGCCAACTTCCTGCCGTCCGCCTTCCGCGACCCGTCCAGCGGGAACATCGCCCTCTATTGGACATCGTCTGTCTCCCGTACCGGAGCAACAGGCAGCCCGTACTACCCCGTCGGCGCGCTGCTCGGCTTCAACACCAGCTACTTCACGCCCACCAGCACCACCTGGTGGAACCCGATTACCCTGCCCACACCCACGGTAGGCCTCGATTCGGCCATCAGCGTCACCGCGCCCTCCGCGTCCGGCAACAGCGCCTACGCCTTCGTCCTGAACTCCTCCGGCGGCGGCACAAACGGCCCCGTCAAGAGCCAACTGCTCTGCTACCAGGTCACGCCCGGCACCGGCGCGCTGGTTACCGCCAGTTCTGTACCCGTCACGTCGAACACCAGCCTGCCCGCGTTCGGCGCGCGCGGCCTGTCCATCAACCTGGCGAACGGCTTCCCGGACGCCTACCCCAACAGCACGGCAGGCCCCATCAAGAACGACCTCTGGGCCTTCTGGTACGGCGGCGCCCGTAACCGCTCCGCCATCTACTACAACTCGACCACGTCCGGCGGCGGCGCTCCCGGCACGTTCGGCACTCCCGCCGTCCTGCCCATCCCCGCCGGCCTGGTCTCCGTCTCCGACCCGACGGCGATCCAGACCTACGCCCCGGACGCCAACGGCAACGCCGTCCCGGTGATCGAAGTCACCTACACCGGCATCGCCGCCGACGGCAACGCCGACATCTACGTCAGCCGCTACCGCCCCTACATCGTGCGCGATGCCCAGGGCAACGCCATCACGCCCACGCAGGTCGCCCTCGCCCTGCTCCCGTCCCCGGCCATCAGCGAACAACTGCAGGCCACGGACGGCAACCTCTACTACCAGGCCCGCGACGTCGCCTGGACGCGCCCCAGCGCGACCAACAACGCCCCGCTCAACGTCGTGCTGAACAACAACAACCTGCTGACAACCACGAACGGCACCGTCGTTCAGGGATACAACAACACGCCTTACAAAACGACCTACGACCGCGCCACCGGCCAGATCGTCTACACCAACGTCAACTCCTACGGCGCCACCGCCACCCCAGGCCCGCTGACGGTCTACGTCGACCTCGCCCGAGGCCGTATCCGCTTCAGCCCGCAGCCGTCCGTCACGGCCACGCCGACCGTCTTCGCCACGTTCGAGCCGCAGGCCCGGCGCATCACCACCGACCCCCGCGCCGACACCGCCCCGGTCTCGTTCATCGACACGGCCCAGAAGCCCAA
>CAXUCQ010000089.1:3447-9614 GCA_964249295.1 uncultured Armatimonadales bacterium
GGGGACGGCGACCGTCAACCCGACCCTCTGGTACAAGACCCAGCGCCTGACCGTGGCGCTGCACGATGCCAACAATCAGCCGATCAGCCTCAAGCTGGACACGAACGGCAAGCCGCAAGCCACTGTCACCGATGCGGCCGGGAATTCGCTCTACGATCCCACCAACGGCGGCGAAGTCGATGTGGACTGGGTGCGTGGCCGTCTCTACTTCCCAATCAGCGACACGCATGGCGCTTTGGAAGGTCGCTCCATCAAAATCGTCGGCACCGACTCAAATGGCAACGCCGTCAGCCCCCCCTCCGACAACGTCCACTGGCTGGACGAGCCGCGCTTCAACAACAGCGCCAGCCCAACCACGGCGACCAACCCGCCGACAGGCGTCACTTCCGCAATCACCGCCTCCGCCACCGGCGACGCCGCCATCCCCATCGACACCGTCGCCAACGAGAGCAACGTCACCGCGTTCCTCGACCCGTCCGCGAACGCCACCAACCCGCACAAGGTCTGGCTGTTCTGGAACAGCACCCGCAACGGCACCGCCGACATCTACGAGACCATCGCCCCGCTCTTCTCCGCCACCGTCCCGCAGTAGCGCCGACACGAAAACGCCCCGCCCCATCATAAGATGGGGCGGGGCGGTTTTCGGAACCCACCTCCTTGCTTCGCAGGGGTCCTCCCGGAACGGGAGGAGAAACGGGTGGTGGACCGAGCCTATTCCCCGCTTCTCAAAGCCATTCAATTGCAACAGCCTGAAGAAGTCAGATAGGCCTTTCACTCCATGTGCAGTCTGTCCTCCCGCTCCGGGAGGACCCCTGCGAAGCAAGGAGGTGGGTTCCGCGCCGCCCTACTTCTTCGCCCCCGCCGGCAGCAGCTTCTTCAAGCGGCTGAACTCGTCGCGCAGCTCCGCCGCCCGCTCGAACTCCAGCGCCCGCGCCGCCTGCTTCATCTCCTTCTCAATATCGGCCAACGCCGACATCAACTGGTCCAGCGGCAAGGTCTCCGGGTTGCGCGTCTTGGACACGTTGTAGTACGACTTCTGCTCCGCGATCTTCTTCGACTCCAGCACCTCGCGCACGGCCTTGTTGACCGTGTACGGCGTGATGTTGTGCTCCTGGTTGTACGTCACCTGGATCGCCCGCCGCCGGTCCGTCTCGCCGATGGCCCGCTCCATCGAGCCGGTCATGTTGTCCGCGTACATGATGACCTGGCCGCCCAGATTACGCGCCGCCCGCCCGATGGTCTGGATCAAGGACGTTTCCGACCGCAGGAAGCCCTCCTTGTCGGCGTCCAGGATCGCCACCAGGGACACTTCCGGCAGGTCCAGACCCTCACGGAGCAGGTTGATGCCCACGATCACGTCGTACAAGCCCAGGCGCAGGTCACGGAGTATCTCGGTCCGCTCCAATGTGTGGATGTCCGAGTGCAGATAGTTGACCTTGATGTTCAGATCGAGCAGGTACTCGGTCAGGTCCTCGGCCATCTTTTTGGTCAGCGTCGTCACCAGTACGCGCTCGCCCCGAGCGGTCCGGTTGCGGATCTCGCCCAGCAGGTCGTCGATCTGCCCTTTGGTCGGCTTGATGATGATCTCCGGGTCGATCAGACCCGTCGGGCGGATGATCTGCTGCACGGTCTGCGTCGAGTGCTCCTTCTCATACGGCCCCGGCGTCGCCGACACAAAGACCACCTGCGGGATGCGCTCCTGGAACTCCTCGAACTTCAAGGGCCGGTTGTCCCCCGCCGACGGCAGTCGAAACCCGTGCTCGATCAGCGTGTCTTTGCGCGCCTTGTCGCCGTTGTACATCGCCCTGAGCTGCGGCAATGTCTGGTGCGACTCATCGATCACGATCAGATAATCGTCCGGGAAGTAGTCCAGCAGCGTGTTCGGGGCGGTGCCGGGCGCGCGCCCGTCGAACCAGCGCGAGTAGTTCTCGATCCCCGAGCAGTACCCGACCTCGCGGATCATCTCCAGGTCGAAGCGCGTCCGCTGCTCGATGCGCTGCGCTTCCAACAGTTTGCCCTGCTGCTTGAACCACTCCACGCGCAGGTGCATCTCTTCTTCAATGCCGCGCATGGCCCAGTCCGTCCGCTCGGCGGAGGCCACGAAGTGCGACGCCGGGAAAATGGTGATCTCGTCCTTGCTCGCCTGCAATTCGCCCGTCAGCGGGTCTACCAGGGTGATCTTCTCGACCTCGTCGCCGAAAAACTCGACCCGGATGACGATCTCCTCGTCCGCCGGCTGCAGTTCCAGCACGTCGCCCCGGACGCGGAACGTCGCCCGCGTCAGCGCCACGTCGTTACGCACAAACTGCATGTCGATCAAGCGCCGCAGGATGTCGTCGCGCTCGTACTCCTGCCCCCGCTTCAGCGCCAGGATGATGCGCGCGTACTCCTCCGGCGCCCCCAGGCCGTAGATGCACGAGACCGACGCCACCACGATCACGTCCCGCCGCTCCATGATCGCCTGCGTCGCCGAGTGCCGCAGCCGGTTGATCTCGTCGTTGATGCTGGAGTCCTTCTCGATAAACGTGTCCGTGGACGGGATGTACGCCTCGGGCTGATAGTAGTCGTAGTACGACACGAAATACTCGACCGAGTTCTCCCCGAAGAAGTCCCGGAACTCCGAGCACAACTGCGCCGCCAGTGTCTTGTTGTGCGCGATCACCAGCGTCGGCTTCTGCACCTTCTCAATCAAGTTAGCTGCCGTGTAGGTTTTCCCAGTCCCGGTCGCTCCGAGCAGCGTCTGATACTTGTCGCCCCGGCGCACGCCCGCCGCCAGTTCTTGGATCGCCTGCGGCTGGTCGCCCGACGGCTTGTACTTCGAGATGACTCTGAAATCGCCCATTCTGACCCCCTCACCCATCGCTCTTCGTCGAAACACCCATAGAAATAACACAAAAACGGCGGCCTCCGTGCCTTGAAGACCGCCCAAACCGATGTTCTATTATACCCGACAAGCAGGACTCCGCCGCGACCGCGTCGAAACTGCGCTCCCGGTGCCGCCGGTCGTCGACCACGGCCTGGGGGAACGCGACTTGTCCTTGGATGACCCAACGCCGCCTGTCGAGACCGCCTCGCGGACGATGGCCCGCCCCGGTCACCTGCGGTTGCGGCGGGCCGCGTTCCTGCTCGGCTTGGCCCTGCTGAGCCTGCTGGGCGCAGCCGTGTGCGTGACGATGTGTGGGCCGCGCACCTACCACTGGCAGGCATTCGACGTACAACTCGCCTTGCGACCCGCGCTGCGGGGCCGGACGCGCCTCGCGCTGCCGCCGCTGGGCGCCGTCAGCGCCGCCACCCACCGCGCCCCGCTGGCCCTCGATCTGACGCTCACGGGCTTGTCGCTGGAAAAGATCCAGTCGCTCGCCAAGCGCGCCCCGTCCCGGAACCTGCTCGAGCGCGACCTGGCGCGGACGGTCCGGGCGGCCCTGACCGATTTCGCCTGGCGCCAGGTGGGCTGGGGGATGCTGGGTGGCCTGCTCGCGCCGCTGCTGCTGCACCTGCGCCGCCTGCGCTTCTGGCTCTTCGGCGCGCTCGTCGGCGGCGGCGCAGTCGCACTCCTGCTGTGGATGACCTACCGGACGTTCGACACGCGCACGCTCGACGCCCTGACCTACACCGGGTCGCTGCGCCAGGCCGCGCCCGTGCTCGGGCTGGCGCGCACGGCCTTCGACAACGCGCAGCGCCTGTCCGACCGCCTGCGCGGCGTGGCCGGGGAACTGAACACCCTCTATGGGCGCATCAACGCCGCCGCCGACCTTGCCCCGCCGGACGGACCGACCGTGCGCGTGCTGCACATCACCGACTTCCACAACAACGGGCTGGCTGCCGGCTTCGTCCAGGAACTGGCCCGCCGCTTCCAGGTCGATGCGGTCATCGACACGGGGGACCTCACGGATTTCGGCTCGCCCATCGAAGGCCGTCTCTCGCGCGGCCTGGCGCAGATTCCCGCGCCGACGCTTTTTCTGGCCGGCAACCACGACTCGCAGGCCACCGTCCGGGCCGAGCGCGCCGAGCCGCACACGACCGTCCTCGACGGCCAACTGGTGACGGTGGCGGGCCTGCGCGTCATCGGCGAGCCGGATCCCAGCTCCGCCCGCGCCGGCGTCGGCAGCGTGGACACGTCCGACGCCGCGATCTCCGACGCCGCGACGCGGCTGAGCGCCGATGTCGCCCGCCTGCCTGACCCGCCGGCCATCGTCTGTGTCCACAACCCGCGTCAGGCCGCCGACGTCGTCGGCAAAGTCCCCCTTGTCCTGTGCGGCCACACGCACTTGGCCTCGGTCACGGCCCAGGGGATCACGGTCATCTGCAACGCCGGCACGACCGGCGGCGCGGGGACGCGCTACTTCGACCGCCCCGGCGGCGTCCCGCTGACGGCGGCCATTCTGACGTTCACGCGCGGCCCGCACCCCCGGCTGCTGTTCATCGACCAGGTGGCCCTCGCGGGTGCGCTTGACGAGTTCTCCGTCACGCGCCGCGCCTTCCCGTCTTCGGAACAGGACACGCCGAGGCCGGGCGGGTCTACGGCCCCTGCACCGTAAGATCATTCTCGACGGTCTGAGCGGGCTTCAGCGTGTTCCGGGCGACCTCGCCCGCGAGGCGCTTCTGCTGCGCCGTTTTCACGGACCCCTTCAGTCGGACGCCGTTGGCGCCGCCATCCACGCGGATGTCCGTCCCATGTAGGTTCGGGTTCGTCGTGATCGCCGCCGTCACCGGCGCGGCGGTGTCCAATTTTTTCAACTGCGGCTTCGCCGTATCGGCCAGTTGCTTGGCCTTTTGGTCCGCGACGTTGATGTCGTGCTGCGCGTCATGATTGGCGCTGTCAATGGTCTGTTGGGAACATCCCGTGCCGAGAAGGGCCGCCGCGAGCAAGGCCGCCGTGAGGTGGATGAGCTTCTGCATTTCCGATGCCTCCCGGCTCATTGTTCCCCGCCGTCGAGCGCGCCAACCGGAAGCGCGGGCTACGGCAGGCGCAGCGCGGGGTGTGCGAGCGTCCACCCGATCCGCGCCGCGCCGACCAGGAGCAGCCCCGCCAGGCCGATCCAACTCAGCCGGCCCGCCGCCCGCGCCGACAGCGGCAGCACGGATCGGCGCAGCGCCCACGTCAGCCCCGCTCGCGCCCACAGCGCCGCAAGAACGCCGTAGACGAGCCAGCCGACGGGGTGCCAGTGCAGCGACCGTCCGAACTGCCCATGACCCAGACAGACGAACGCCCGCGTCAGGCCGCATCCGGGACAGGGCAGGCCGGTGAGCGCATGGAAGGGACAGAGCGAGGGCAGATGGGCGATGCGCCCGTCCTCCCCCGGCAGCGGCAGCAGGGCGCTCGCGGTGAACAAAAGCGTCAGTGCCAGGAGCGTCGTCAGGGCGCTCCGTCTCTCAGGAATGTTCATGGCATCGGGGGGCGGGGGTGGGGGGGGGGCGGGGGATGCTGTGGCGGCGGAGGCCAGACGTCGGACGGAGGCGGCTTCTGTTCGGCATCCCCAGGCCGCGTCAGCGCCGCCTGCCAGATGCGGTTCAGCGTGTCCTGCTGGAGCACGGGGTTGACCAGGCCGACACTCGCGAAGCCGCCGACCCCCAGCAGGTCCAGCACCAGATACAGCGCGGCATTGTCGGTCACGGGCAGGCCGACCTCCGCGCACATGCGGGCCATCCGCTTGCCCATCCGATAGTCCCAGTAGACGTTCCACAACCCGCAGGTGACGAGGGACAGGACCAACTCCGTCCCCGGCGACATCTCCGACTCGCCCAGAAACTCCTGCGTCTCCTGGGACACGCGGTAGATGAAATACAGGTAATAAACCCCCCAGGTCAGCAGGATCCACACCAGGGTCAGCGCCGGGTCGCGCCGTTGTCCGAGTCGCAATGTCTTGTCCCCGCCGCGCGTTTGATGCCCGGCTGTTCACCGCCGTTGTGCCGGGTTCCTCCCCCACGCCCACCGGCCGCGTTTATTCAGAGTCCGGGTGCGGGTACTAGAGAAGCAGAGAAGTAGAGGACTGACAACGATGCTCACGAGGCGTCCCGCAGAAGCCGCACACGGTGGGCGCAGAAAGAAGCGAACGGCGGTGGCCAAAGTCGACGCGCCACAATCAGATGCCCGGCCCGCCGGGTGGGGCCGACCGGCACACCGCCCGCTGCTGGAACTGTGGTTCCCCGCCGACCCCCAGTTCGTC
>CAXUCQ010000090.1:0-9591 GCA_964249295.1 uncultured Armatimonadales bacterium
TCTGCAGGGACCGATCATAGCGCAGCGCCAGGATGCCGAGCGGGTCGGTGGGGATCGTCGTCACGCCCGTTTCGTCCGTCTGGCCTTCCGGGAGCGGCGACGGTTCCGCGTCGGGGGCGGACGGGTCGGCGGCGGGCGGCGGGTCCGGGCGGACCTCGTCGGCGCCGACACACAGCAGCGTCGCGCCGTCGGGCAGGGCGTCCGGCGGCAGCGTTTGGAGCGCCTGCCTGAGCGTGACGGGGCGAGTCGGCGTGCCGGGTGTCGCGGGCGGTGCCTGCGCCGGGGAGGGTCCCGCCGCGAACAGCAGGCAGATGGAGATCGGGAGCAGCGTCCGTGGCAGTTTCCCGGCAGTCATGGCAGGATAAACGGCGGGGGCCGAGAAACGGTTCGCGAGGCATCGGGAGTTCGTTTTTGCAAAAATACACATCATTGGGTCGGTCCTCCAGGACCCTGATGAACCCGGATGAACCCAGGACTGAAGTCCTGGGCTGCCGCAGAGAGGACTGCCCACCTTCGTGGGCGCGGGAAGGATAAAGACCGCACCTTTTTGTCTACTATTATAGCACAGAGGATGGAGAGATGTCCAGCGTTGAACCCGTTTAGCCGCCCAAGCCTCTGGGCAAAGACAGCCTATGACACTCGCATCCGTGAACCCGGCGACGGGGGAGACCTTGAAGACGTTCGCGCCGCTGATGGCGGCGCAGGTCGAGGAGAGACTGGCGCTGGCCGCTGAGGCGTTCCGGGCGCACCGGAGGACGACGTTTGCCGAGCGCGCGACCCGGATGCGCCGGGCGGCGGACATCCTGGACGCCGAGAAGGACGCCATCGCGCGCGTGATGACGCTGGAAGTGGGGAAGACGCTGCGGGCGTCCGTCGAAGAGGTCGCCAAGTGCGCCCGGTGCTGCCGCTTTTATGCGGACAACGCCGAAAGGTTTCTGGCCGACGAGGAGATTGAAACAGAGGCGGCGCGTTCCTTCGTCCGCTGTCAGCCGCTGGGGCCGATCGTGGCCGTGATGCCGTGGAACTTCCCACTGTGGCAGGTCTTTCGTTTTGCCGCGCCGGCCTTGATGGCGGGCAACGTCGGGCTGCTCAAGCACGCGGAGAACGTGCCGCAGTGCGCCCTGATGATCGAAGACGTGTTCCGGCGGGCGGGGTTTGCGCCGGGCGTGTTCCAGGCGCTGCTGATCGAGAAGGAGCAGTTCCCGGCGATCCTGGACGACCCGCGCGTGGTCGCGGCGACGCTGACGGGCAGCGAGGCGGCGGGCAGCGCGGTCGGGGAGCAGGCCGGGCGTCGAATCAAGAAGACGGTGCTGGAGCTGGGCGGCAGCGACCCGTTCCTCGTCATGCCGAGCGCGGACTTGGACAAGGCCATCCCAACGGCGGTCCGGGCGCGGACGATCAACAACGGCCAGTCGTGCATCGCGGCCAAGCGGTTCATCGTGGCCGAGGCGGTCGCCGACGAGTTCGAGCGCCGGTTCGTGGCAGGCATGGAGCTTCTGCGGGTGGGCGACCCGCTGGACCCGCAGACCGACATCGGCCCGCTCGCCATGCCGCGCCTGTTGGACGGGCTGGAGGCACAGGTGCAGAGGAGCATCGACGCGGGGGCGCGGCTGCTGACGGGCGGACACCGGCTTTCCGGCCCCGGCAGTTTCTACGCGCCGACCGTTCTGACGGACATTCCCGTGGATGCGCCCGCGTACCACGAAGAACTCTTCGGCCCGGTCGCGGGGTTGTTCCGCGTCCCCGACATCGACGCGGCCATCCGGCAGGCCAACGACACGCCGTTCGGCCTGGGCGCGAGCGTCTGGACGCGGGACGAGGCCGAGCAGCGGCGCTTCATCGACGAGATCGAGGCGGGGATGGTGTTCGTCAACAGCATGGTCGCGTCCGACCCGCGCCTGCCGTTCGGCGGCGTCAAGCATTCGGGATACGGGCGCGAGCTGTCCGCCGTGGGCCTCCGCGAGTTCGTCAACGTCAAGACCGTCTCCGTTCAAGAGACCGACGCGGCAAACCAAACGCGGACGGAATGACGGACGCGCCTTGGCAGGGTCCTAACCGGCGATGCCGTTGAGCTCCTGGACCGCGTCCTCGGGCAGATGCAATCCGGCGCCGGCGACGTTCTCTCGGAGGTGCGCGACGGAGGACGTTCCGGGGATGAGCAGGATGTTGGGCGAGCGCTGCAGGAGCCACGCCAGGGCGACGGCCATCGGGGTCGCGTCGAGACGGGCGGCGACCGCGGACAGCGTGCCGGACTGCAGCGGGGAGAAGCCGCCGAGCGGGAAGTACGGCACGTAGGCGATCCCCTGCGCGGCCAGGGCGTCGATGAGCGAGTCGTCGCGCCGGTTGGCGAGGTTGTAGAAGTTCTGCACGCAGACGACCGGCGCGATGGACTGCGCCTCGGCGATCTGCTCGGCGGTGACGGTGCTGACCCCCAGGTGCCTGATGAGGCCTTCCCGCTGCATCCCGGCGAGCGCGGTGAACGGTTCCGCAATGGACCCCGGCGTGGGTGCATCCAGGCCGCCGACCCGCAGGTTGACGACGTCGAGCGCGTCCAGGCCGAGGTTCATGAGATTGTCATGGACGGCCTGGCGCAGCTCCTGGGGCGAGCGCGCGGGCGGCCAGCCGCCCTGGGCGTCGCGCCGGTTGCCGACTTTGGTGACGAGGTGCAGGCTGTCCGGGTACGGATGCAGGGCCTGCGTGATGATCTGGTTCGTGACGTGCGGGCCGTAGTAGTCGCTGGTGTCGATGTGGGTGATGCCGAGCGCGACGACCTCGCGCAGGACGGTGAGCGCGCCGTCGTGGTCTGCCGGCGGCCCGAAGACGTGCGGGCCGGCGAGCTGCATGGCGCCGTACCCCATGCGGGTCAGGGCGAGATCATCGGCAAGCTCGAATGTGCCTCCGGGCAGTGTCGCAGTCGTCATGCGCTTCCTCCTGATGTCGGTGTCAGGTTATATGATACCCGAGACGCACCGGCAGGACCATGCCGGGATTTTCCTGTTTCCTGCCTGTTCCTGCGGGAGTACACGCGGCATCGGGAGCGAAGCACGGGGAGGAGCGCCACGCCGGAGACGTGGGTGGAAACGGATGCGGGCGTCTGCGGCCTTGCGATGCGGCCCGTCTTTCGTCGTTTTCACGGCCACATCCGAAATGATGTTGATTTGACACCGTTTCGGTGTATAGTCACGGCGAGGCAGGTGTCCGAAGCGCCCGCCGGCGACACATCTGTGAGGGACACATCCAATGGCGAAATACACGATTGATCTGGGGTCGGAATCGAGCAAGCAGCTTGATGAGGTGGCGAAGGAGAAGGGCATGACGAAGGCGGACGTGATCCGCCGCGCCGTCGCCACCTACGTCACCGTCAACCGGGAGGTCAAGAACGGCAACCGGGTCACGGTCTCGAACCAGGACGACCGGATCATCAAAGAGATCGTCACGCTTTGATGGGCGACGAGGAGCGCACCCGCCTGGAAGCGGGCAAGCGCGTTCGAGCGGGACACGCAGGCCGCCCAGATCACGCCCGTGCAGCGGGCGGCCCGCCCCCTCGTCTACGTTTTCGTCTGCGCCACATTGCTTTCCCTAATCGCGGTGGTGGCCGTCTGGGTCCTGAAGCCGCCCGCCGTGCCGCCGCCGGGCGCGGACGAGAGAACGATCGCCACCTACCGCGAACTGACCGGCATCGCCGGGGACCCGGCCAAAGACCTGTTGGAAGAGATTTTCACGAAGGCATTGCTGCCGCTGCTGCTGGCCTTCGGCGGCGCCCTTATCGGCAGGAACCTCAAAAAAGACGGCGATTAACCTGCCGTTCATTCCCCATCCCAGTTCCGGCGCTTCTTATAAATCGCTCAACAACGGTCAAATAATCGCTCAAAGGACGCTGTGAGGCGCGAGCGACGCCCCGCCACCTAGTACAGCGCCGGCCAGCGGCGTTGAGATGTGCCTGCGTCGGAATGGCGCAACTCTGCTACGCTCAGGCAGCGGGGACAGGCACGGGCGGCGGATCGCGGTGTGGCCGCAGGAGGGCGGCGGCGAGGATGAGCAGGTAGTAGGCCGCGACCAGGAGCGGCGGGGGCGTCGGCAGGGCGCGGTAGGCCCAACTTGACTCGCCGCAGCCGCGCACGACCCAGACGACGAAGCGCAATCCCCACCCCGCCAGAGTCAGCAGGGCGGCGCCGAGCGGGTGCCAGAGGCCCCAGAGCAGCGCGCCGAGGAAGCCGCAGGGGATCAGCAGGAACAGCCAGGGGACGACCAGGGCGTTGGCGAAGAAGCCGACCAGCGAGACTTCATTGTAGTTGGAGGCCACGACGGGCGCGGAGCCGATCTGGGCCAGCAGGGATAGGCCGAGCATCTCCAGGGTCCAGTAGGCCACCCTGCGGAGGCGGACGTCGGCGACATGGGCCTCCAGGCGCGGCTTCCAGAAACCTTCCCAGACCGGCATCAGGACGGCGAGCGTGAGGACGGTGAGGAACGACAACTGGAAGCCGGATTCCAGCATCGCCGTCGGCTGCCACAGCAGGATGAACAGCGCGGCGGCGGCGAGGGTGGTCGGCAGGTCGGGTTCGCGCTCGACCAGGATCGCGCCGAAGTAGACCGTCGCCATGACGACGGCGCGGGTCACGCTGGGGCGTCCGCCGGCCATCAGCGCGTACAGCCACAGGCTCAGGAGGATGACGACGGCGGACGGCTTGCGCGGCAGGGTCAGGCGCTGACAGAGCCAAAACAGCCAGAAGGCGACGATGCCGACGTGCAGGCCCGCCGAGGCGAGGATGTGGACGGTGCCGGTGTGGACGAAGTCGGCCATGAGGTCGGGCGGCAGGTCGGTGCGCCTGCCGAGCAGGATGCCGGACAGGACGGCGGCGGGGACGGCGGGCAGCGACGCTTGGACGGCTCCCAGGACGCGCCGGCGGACCATCCACGCCAGGCGCATGTAGGGGTTGAGCGCGCTCGCGCCCAGCGTCTGCACGGCGTCCGGTCGCTTGACGCGCAACTGGCAGTAGACGGCGCGGCGGGCCAGGTAGTCGCGCCAGGAGAACGCGCCGGGGTTGGTCGCGCCGGGCGGTTCTTCCAGATGGCCGTCGAGGGCGACGCGGTCGCCGTAGTCGAGCGGGTGGCCGGCGGCGGCCGCGGGCGTCAGCGCGACATAGGCCTCTCCGGTCACTGAGAGGGCCTCTCGGGCGGTTTGGAGGCGCTCGGCGCTCAGGAGCAGGGTCACGCGCCCGTGGCGCTGCTCCGGGTCTGTGACGACCGTCCCGACCAGATGGACGGGCGCGACACCCCCGGCCCAGTGGGACACGTCGGCGGGCGGGACGATCTGGAACTGGGCCAGCCGCAAGGCGCCGACGGCGATCCCGGCCAGCGCGATCCCCGCCGCCGTGCGGCTCCAATGCCCGCCCCTGAACACGAGCGGCCCCAGGCCGAGCGCCGCGCACACCCCGACGGCAAGGGGCGAGTGTGCGCCCACGGCCCAGACGCCGATGCCGGCGGCGAAGGCGAGCGTCCAGATCAGCAGCGGGCGGTGTCGGATCATTGACTCTCCCAGGGATTTTTCCAGGCGAAAGCGCCCAGGACTGAAGTCCTAGGCTACGGAGTGAAGACTGCCCGAGGGTAAGGGCGCGGATTGTGCCGGCACCGGGCGGCGCGGACTTAGATCGCGCCGGCGTGGCAGAGCGGACAGACCAGCGGGCCGGCAGAGACGGGCGTGGGATAGGTCAGCACGCCGCAGCGGGCGCAGGTCTCCCAGCCGTGGCCCCGCTTCCACTGCTCGACACGGGCGGCGCGCAGCATGGTCCGCTGGATGCGCTCCCGCCAGGCGACGTCTTTGATGTCGGAAACGGCGGTCTGGACGCGCACCCGCGCGTCGGAGGGCAGCACGACCAGGGCCAGGTCGTCCTCGGACGGGACGGGCGTCAGGAACACGTCGGGCGTCGGCGCGGGCTTTTTCTTTCTGGACAGGCCGCTGGCCTTGAAGTGGATGTCGGTCAGGACCTTGCCGCCCAGGTCTTTGTTCAGCCGGTGCAGCATGTCGCCTTTGAGCAGGACCAGCTCGTTGGCCCAGACGCTGTTCTTGACGCGCACGACGAGTTCGGTGCCGTTCTGGACCTTCTCGACCTGGGTCACGCCGGCGACCTGGGGGCCGACCACTTCGGCCCAGCGGACCTTTGCCATGTGGGGGCGCAGGGCCTGGGCGAGTTCTTGGGACTGGAGCAGGGCCGCCACGGCGCCGGTGGCGGGCGTCAGGCCGCGTTTCGGGGTCATTGCTTGGTCACCTCGCCCTTCTCAACGCCGTACACGGTCGCGTTCTCCAGGACGCCTTTGGAGAAGGCCCGTAGATTGGTGCAGCTCAGGAACGTCTGCGAGCCAGCCTCGGCGGTCAGGTCGAACAGCAGGCGGCGGCGGGCGTCGTCGAGGTCGGACAGGACGTCGTCGAGCAGCAGCAGGGGCGGCTCGCCGACGAGTTCCTCGATGAGCTGCCGCTCGGCGAGTTTCAGCGCCAGCGCGACGGTGCGCTGCTGGCCCTGGGAGCCGAAGGAGCGGCAGTCCTGAGCGTTGACGGTGAACAGCACGTCGTCGCGCTGCGGGCCGCGCAGGGTGGTGCCGCGCGCCAGCTCGTCGAGCGCCACGGCGTCGAGGGCGGCATGGAAGCGGGCCTGAATTGCCTCGGCGTCGGTCAGGTCGTCCAGTGGGAACGAGGGCTGGTACACGATCTGCAGGGCGTCGCGCCCGTCGCTGAGGTTCCGATGAACTTCCTGGGCCAGCGACGCCAGGCGGTCCAGGAACAGGCGGCGCCGCTCGATCAGGCGCGACCCGTGCTGGACCAGTTGGGCGTTCCAGGCGGGCAGGGATTCGCGGGCGTCCGCGCCGGCGCGCCCGTCACGCAGGTCGCGCAGCAGGCGGTTGCGCTGCTCCAGGGCTTTGCGGAACGAGCCGAGCGCGTGGACGTAGCGCGGCGAGGTCTGCGAGATCTCCAGGTCCAGGAAGCGGCGGCGCACGGCGGGTTCGCCCCGGATAATCTCCAGGTCGCCGCTGTCGAACAAGACCGCGTTGACCTGCCCGATCACCTCGGCCAGCCGCGTGTGCCGGACGCCGTTGACGCGGGCCGCTTTCTTCTCGGTCTGGGACAGCATCAGCTCGATCTCGACATCGGTCCCCCGGTCCCGCAGGACATCGGCCTTGACGCGGGCGAGGGGCTGGTCGAATTTGATCAACTCGGTGTCTTTGGCGGCCCGCGTGGATTTGCTGGTCGCCAGGATGTAGAGACTCTCCAGCAGGTTGCTTTTGCCCTGGGCGTTCAGTCCCACGAAGATGTTCAGCCCCGCTCCCGGCTCGATGCGGAGCGCCGCATAGTTCCTGAAATTTTCCAGTTCCAAAGAAGTCACCTGCATGGGTTCAAACGCCGCTTCCGTTTCTTTGTCCCGGCTTTGCAAGAGTCTTATCATCTTCTCTAAGATTCAGAGTCTTAGTTAGTAGTAGTGATAGGAGCGTGACTCAAGCGTGACTCGCCGTGACTCTAATTCCCCAGGCCCCAGTTTCGCGCTGAATCGGACCGAGTCCTGCCGACTCGCCAGTAGCGCATGGCCTGAGTCACCCCCAAACCGGGCCGATTCGCTGAGTCACGGTAGAGTCACGCCCCGGCAGAGTCACCGTGACTCAACGGCTGACTCCGTGACTCAAGCGTGACTCTATTTTGTGTCACGGCGGCTTGAGTCACGGTGACGGGTGTTAGAGTCATCTTGAGTCACGCCCCCGTGACTCTACCGTGACTCAAGCCGGGAAGCGTCTATGTCACGCTTGTGTCACGCTCCTGTCACAGCGTGACACTAGACCTCTTGCATAAGCCCCCAGGACTAAAGTCCTGGGCTGCTGGGGAGAAGACTGCCCGCCTACGCGGGCGCAAGAGTGTCTCCCTTCCGCCGCTCTTACCCTCGGGCAAGGCGCTTCTCTCAGCCTCGCACTCCAGTGCTCGGGGCTTATGCAAGAAGTCTACTAAAGATTGTACTGAATCACCTTCCGCATCTTGGTGATGACCGACAGCACTTCGGGGTCGGATTCGAGGGAATCCTGCAGGCGGCTGTGTGCGTGGGTGACGGCGGTGCGGTTTTTGCAGCCGAAGGCGGCGGCGATGGCGGTGACGGACAGGCCGCTCATTTCTTTGGTCAGATACATGGCGGCCTGACGCCCGAAGGCGGGGTCGCCGTGCAGGCGGCTGTTGCGGCTGCTGCGGGTGCCGCCGCCGAGTATCTGTTCCCGGTCCACGCCGAGCTGGGCGGCGACGGTGTCGACGATCTGATCGACCGTCGGGCCGGCGCTGCTCGCGAGCGCGTGAGCGGGCGTCCCTTCGTGGTCTTCGGGATGGGCCGAGTCCATGAGCGGTGCGGCGGGCGTGATGCGCTCGACGAAGTAGCTGCTCAGCACGTCGCGCGCGAGCTGCTTGGTGACGGGGCTGCGGGCGAGCGAGGCGTAGGCCATGAGTTTGATCAGCGCGCCTTCCAGGGCACGGATGTTGCTCTGAATCAGATCGGCCATGAACGCGATGACCTCGTCAGGGATGCGCAGGTTTTCGAGGGCGGCTTTCTTCTGCAGGATGGCCTGGCGCATCTCGAGTTCGGGCGGGGCGATGTCGGCGATCAGGCCGCACTCGAAGCGCGAGCGCAGGCGCTCGTCCATCAGGCGCAGCTCGCGGGGGCTGCGGTCGCTGGCGATGACGATCTGGCGGTTCATCTGGTGCAGGGTGTTGAACGTGTGGAAGAACTCCTCGCGCGTCTGCTCTTTTTGCCCCGTGGCGATGGTCTGGATGTCGTCGATCAGCCACACGTCGACGTTGCGGTAAGCCCGCCGGAAGTCCTCCATGCGCTTGTCGCGCAGGGCCGAAACGTAGTGGTTGGTGAACGTCTCGCCGCTGACATAGGCGATGCGCGCCTGGGGCAGCGTTTCGCGGATGTGGTGCCCGATGGAGTGCATGAGATGAGTTTTTCCCAGACCCGGATTTCCGTACAGGAACAGGGGGTTGTAGACCGCGCCGGGGGCCTGGGAGACGTTGACCGCGCCGGCATGGGCCAGCCGGTTGGACTTGCCCACGACGAAGTTGCCGAACGTGTACTTGTCGATCAGCGGGGCGGCGGATAACTCTAAAGCGAAGGCGTTGCCCGCGCGCGCCGCCGATTCGAGCGCCCCCGTGTGGGAGGCGGGGACGGGCGGACCGGACAGCCCGGCCTCACCGGACGTTTGCTGCGGCGCGGCGGCCTGCTGCAGCGGCAGGGGTTTTTCGCCCAGCAGGGGCTGCACTTCGGGCTTGGACACGACGAAGCGGACTTGAAGGTCGGGGCGGTCCAGGAGTTGGGCGAGCGAGTTGCGGAGGGGCTGGGTGTACTTGTTCTCGACCCAGGTCCGGGCGAATGGGGATGGGGCGCCGAGCACGACCACGCTCCCGTCCCAGGAGAGCGGCTTGAGGGGGCGCAGCCAGTTGTCGAACGTGGGCTTGTTGACCTGGGTCGCCAGGGTCCGCAGGGTCCGCTCCCAGGACTTGCGCAGGGCGATGGCGCTGTCGTCCTCGCCGAGTTCGAGCTGCTGCTCGTGGGGCTTGTCGTCTTCGGG
>CAXUCQ010000091.1:0-9588 GCA_964249295.1 uncultured Armatimonadales bacterium
CTTCCATTCGCCGCCCTGTTCCTCGCCGTATCGGTCGCCCTGGGTGCGCCCGCGCAGGCCCCCCGAGGCGAGATGCAGATCGGGCCGGTTCACATGACCTTCGGCGACAAAAACAGAATCGTCAACAACACGCTTTACTTGAACGATGTCGTTATGACCTCGAAAGACTACGATCTCCAGGCGGCCACTGTGGTCGCGGACATGACGCCGGCGTCGGGCGCGGGTGCCAAGACGCCCCTTTCCAAGATCGTCGCCAACGGCGACCCGGCGAAGAAGACGCAGGTGACGGGGCGGTTTTTGTCCGCCGAACAGGCCCGCACCTACCTGATTCGGGGCGACAAGGCCGTTTATGTGCCGGAGCCGGGCCGGGTCGACGGCGGGCGGGTCGACTTCACCGGCCACGTCGTCGTCACCTTGCAGGCGCCCCAGGCGCTGGACGGCCCGGCCATCACTCAGCTCGAACACGCCACCGTCCTGGTCGGCCCCAAGCCCGACTACCCGCAGGTCATGTTCAGCGCGGGTCAACTCGACTTCACGCCGCTTCAATAGACCTTTTGCGTCAGTCCCCAGGGCTGAACCCCTGGGCTATGAAGTGCGTATTGCCCGCCCGTGAAGGCGTCGGAACGGATCACTCCTGCGCCCGCGCAGGCGGGCAGAATGCTTTCTCCAGCCCAGGGGTTCAGCCCTGGGGACTGACGCAAAAGGTCTAACAGGGATACGAAACCATGCCGACGCTGCGCGCGGAAAATCTGGTCAAGTCTTACAAGGGCCGCACGGTCGTCAGCGACGTTTCCATCCACATCGAGCCGGGCGAGATCGTCGGCCTGCTCGGGCCGAACGGCGCGGGCAAGACGACCTCGTTCTACATGATGGTCGGCCTGGTCCGCCCCGACCGGGGCCGCGTCCTGCTCGACGACGAGGACATCACGCGGCTGCCGATGTTCCGGCGCGCCCACAAGGGCATCGGCTATCTCGCCCAGGAGAACAGCGTCTTCCGCAAGCTGACGGCGGCGGAGAACGTCATGCTCGTTTTAGAAATGCAGCCCGGCCTGTCGCGCGCCCAGAGGCGCACGAAGCAGGATCAGCTTCTGGAAAGCCTCGGCCTGAGCGCGCGGCGCAACAACGTCGCCCAGACCCTGTCCGGCGGCGAGCGCCGCCGGGTCGAGATCGCCCGCGTGCTGGCGACCGAGCCGCAGTTCATCCTGCTCGACGAGCCGTTCACGGGCGTCGATCCCATCGCCATCGAAGACCTGCAGGGCATCATCCGCGAACTCATCCGGCAGAACATCGGCGTGCTGATCACGGACCACAACGTCTTCGCGACGCTGTCGATCACCGACCGCGCGTATATCCTTTCGGACGGCCAGATCAAAACGGCCGGCACGGCGGAGCAGCTCGCGGACGACCCCATCGCCCAGAAGTATTACCTGGGCGAGACATTGGCGACGCGCATCAAGACCAACGTGCTGGGCTACGTCTGCGAGACCTGCGGCGGCATCTGCTCCGCCGACGACGCGCGGGCCAGCGGCTTCCGCCACGCCGACGACGGCGGCGTGCTGGTCTCGATCGGCAACAAAGGGCCGGACAAGAAGTGAAACTGCTGGACCGGTTGATCCTCAAAGACCTGGTGCCGCAGCTGCTGATCGGCATCGGCCTGTTCACGGCGCTGTATGTCGCCGCCGGACCGCTGCTCGGCGCGAGCCGCTTCCTGTCCAGCGGCGTCCCGCTGTCGTTCATCGTCCGCTTCGTGCTGCTCAACACCGTCTCGTTCCTCGGGCTGACGTTCCCGATGGGGATGCTGCTGTCCGTCCTGCTCGGCTTCGGGCGCTTGTCGGGCGACAGCGAGACGGTCGCCCTGTTCGCCGGCGGCATCCCGTTCGCGCGCATCGCCGCCCCCGCCGCGCTGCTGGGGCTTGTCGTCAGCGCCGCCGGGTACATCGTCAACGACCCGATCGCCTCCTACGCGGACAAACAGTTGGTCTATCTGCGGCAGAACGCCCTGAACCAGCAGCTCGACACCGACAAGCCGTTCGACCTGCCCGAAACACGACAGAATGGCCGCCTCGTCGGGACGGTTCATGTCGAGAACGGCTTCAACCTGCGGACGCGGACCATGCGCCAGGTCACGATCATGCTGTATAATGCGGACGGGCAGCCGTCCGCCGTTTACCACGCGGCGCGCGTCCACCCCCAAGGGAACGACCCGAAGGCTCTGACGTTCCAACTCGACGACGTCGTCGGCTACACCCTCGGGCCGTACACCACGTATCAGAAGTGGCCGACGCTGGATTCGCGGTACCGCGACATCAGCCAGACGGCGCTCGGCGCGTCGCCGCGCGCGACCGGGCTGCTGGCGCTGCTCAAGGACGACCCCAACTCGCTGCCGTTCGCGCAGACGCGGCAGGCGGTCGCGCTCTTCAAGCGCTCCCGCGTCGGCGACGCCCCGGACGTCCGCACCATCGAAGTGGCCCTGTGGAACAAGATCGCGCTGCCGCTGGCGTCCATGGTGTTCGCCGTGATCGGGTCGGCCCTGGCCCTGCGCCCGCAGCGCAGCTCCAAGGTGACCGGGTGGGTGCTGTCCCTGCCGATCATCCTGGTCTACTACGTCTTCTACACGGTCATGGCGAGCGTCGCGCGGGGCGGGGCCTGCTCCCCGGCTCTGGCCGCGTTTCTGCCGGACGTCGTCGGCCTGCTCGTCGGCGTGGGCCTGGTCTGGAAACGCTCCGTCACGTAGAACAGCGAGTCTCGCCATGAAGTCCATCATATTCTTCGCCGTCGCGCTGGCGATCGCGGGCGGGGTGATCGCCTACATCGGGGATCGCCTCGGCACCTACGTCGGCAAAAAGCGGATCAGCCTGATCGGCCTGCGCCCCCGGCACACGGCGACTCTCTACACCACGGTCTCGGGCGGCGTGATCGCCGTCCTGACGCTGGGCTTCATGGTCGTCTTCGACCGCGCCTTCGAGCGCGCGCTGGTGGAAGGGCCGCAGTTGCTGTTCGAGAACAGCCAGTACAAGAAGCAGATCAAGGCCGAGGTCGCGCACACGAAGACGTATCAGGATCGGGAGCAGCAGGCCCTCGCCCAACTGCAGCAGGCCAAGGATCAGCTCCTGCCCGTCCACCAGCAGTTGCTCGCCGCGCAGGGGACGCTCCGCGACAGCCGACGGATGCTGCTGCTCCGTCAGCAGCAGTTGGGGGCGGCCCAAGGGCAGCTGCAGGGCGCGCGCCTGAGCCTGAGCGCCACCAACCAGGACCTGACGGGTGAGCGCCGCGACGTGCGGCAGGCGCAGGCGTCGCTGGACGCGGCGCGGGCCAGCGTCAGGGGTGAGCACCAGGAAGTGGCGAGGCAGCAGCAGAACGTGGACCGCCTGACGCTCACCGGGGAAAAGCTGTCCGCGCAGAACTCCCGGCTGCGCCTCGCCAACTCGCACCTGAAGACGGACAGCAGCCTGCTCGCGGGCCGCGTCGAGGCGTCCAGCAACCGCGTCATCTTCCAGACCGGCCAGGAGCTGGATCGCACGGTCGTGAAGACGGCGCAGCCCGTGTCGGTGCTGAAAAACCAGATCAACGGCTTCCTGGCGGGGCTGGGCCGCACCGTGGAGCAGCAGGGCGGCAGGCACGGGGTGAACGGCCGCGCCGTCGTCATCGCCGTCCCCGCCGGCATCGACGGGTACCAGCCGCTGAAGCTCACGGAGGAAGAGGAGGCCGTCAGCACGCTGGCGCAGAACATCGCGGCGCAGTCCGCCCAGATTCCCAGCGTCGTGATCGTCGCGCGGGCGACCACCAACACGTTCTTCGGCGAGCAGGCCAGCATCGAACTGACCCCCTACGACAACCTCATGATCTACCCCAAAGACGCGGTCATCGCCAGCGGCACCATCGACGGGAGCCAGTCCACCCTGGGCGTCGTGGACGCGCTCCAGACGTTCCTGACGACCAAAGTCCGGCCCGCCGTCACCCATCAGGGCCTGATCCCGCACAGCGACCCGCAGACCGGCGCCCCCGTGGTCGGCGCCGCGCTGGACGAAGCGACGTCGCAGGCCCTCGTCCAGCAGATCGAGCGACTCGGCGGCCCCGTTCGGATCACGGCCTTCGCCAGCCAGAACACCTACACGAGCGGGCCTCTCTCCCTGCGCCTCAGCGTCGCCCCGACCGAGCCGCCGGGGCCGCAGAGCGCCTCGCCGGTCGGCACGCGCTCGTGACGGAAGAGTTGCCGGGCGAAGCAGGGGCGGAGACAGTACTGTCGGTCGATCCCGGCAGCGGCAAGTGCGGGCTGGCGGTCGTCTCCGGGCCGCCCATCCGGCGGCTCCATCTCGGCGTCGTCGAGACGGAGCGTCTGGTCGTGGAGGTCGCCGCCGCCCGCCGCCGCTTCCCACAGATCGCCCTGCTGCTGATCGGCGGCGGGACGGGCAGCGCGACCCTGCGCCGCGCGCTGCGCGCGGCGTTCCCCGACACCCCCCTCCGAACGGTCGACGAGCACGGCTCCTCGGCGCGCGCCCGGCGGCGCTTCGTCCGCGAGATCCCCGGCCCCGGCTGGCGCCGCTTCCTGCCCCCCGGCCTGCGCGTCCCGGAGCGTCCCTACGACGATTTCGTGGCCCTGCTGCTCGCGGAGGATTATTTTTTGGGGAAAGCGGGAACAAAGCCCCCGAACGGATAGTTCAACGTCTCAGAAGCCGCTGCAGAACATCAAAAACTTTGGCACTTTTTCTGCAGAAAGCCGAAACAAAGCTCTTCCGCTTTTGTCTATGAAGACGGACGCAGACCGGACTCCTAGTCTGCGGAGCAAGCTCCACCCAAGGCTATCATCCCATCCGGGAGATAGATAACACAACCGAAGGTCGCGCAACGACGACGACGCTCACGAGAGCCTCTGCAGCGCCGAGGAGTGGGAAGCGCCGCGCCCGGAACAGGACAACTGAAGACCGTCAAGGCAACATGGATACTTACGGACTTCTCTTCTCCTGCCTGTGCAACGCCGCCCCAGACCGACGCCGCGCGGATGTCCCCGCGAAACTCCGACTCCGACCGCCTCCCCAGGTGTGAGTCGTCACACACAAGGAGACTGAGACATGAAAAAGCAGCTAGCCGTGCTAGCCGGTGCGGGTCTCGGCCTGGGAATGCTCCTAGGCACCCCGCACATCTCTCTGGCGCAGGGGGGGGCGGCCTCGGGGCCGTTCGCCGACGTGCCCGCCGACCACTGGGCCTACAACGCCGTCGACACCCTGCAGAAGGCCGGGATCGTCATCGGCTACCCGGACGGCACCTACGGCGGCAAGCGCGCCATGACCCGCTACGAGTTCGCGGTCGCCATCGCCCGCCTGCTCCCGCTGATCAAGCCGCCGGACCTGTCGGGCTACGCCACCAAGAGCGACCTGCAGACCCTCTCGGACGACCTGAACGCCAAGCTCGCCAACAACGCGCAGGCCATTGACGCCCTCAAGGCGCTGGTCAACGAGTTCCAGGGTGAGCTGCAGAAGCTCGGCCAGGACGTGGCCGCCATCCAGCAGCGCCTGGATCTGCTGGAGCAGCGCGTCGCGGCGGTCGAAGCCGAGCAGCGCCGCGTCCGGTTCGGGGGCGCCCTCGACCTGATCGCCCGCGGCGACAACTCCATGAAGTCGAACGGCGTTTACAAGCCGTTCGTCGACAAGAACGGCATCGTGACCGGGGTCGCCGCGAGCGGCCACCTCTTCCAGTCGTCGGACGTGTACCACAACTTCGACCTGGACATCCAGGGCAAGCTGAGTGACACGGCCACGGCAATTGTGAAGGCCAACTTCCAGAACTACCTGAGCGCCGTCGGCAACACCGCCGCGATCGGCTACGGCACGGATAATGCGGGCTATACGGGCCGTGACGTCAACCCCGGCTTCCTGACCGCCGCCGACAGCACGCAGACCTCGCTCCGCGAGGCCTACGTCGACGCTCCTCTGGGCCTCGGCCCCTTGGGCGGCTCCACCATCGATGTGGGCCGCATCCCGGTGCAGTTCAGCAAGTACACCCTGAAGGAAGTTGACGCCGACGTGTACACCAACCTGTACGAGACGGACAGCGGCAACATCCCCTTCGACGGCGGCAAGATCGCCTTCAAGGTCGGACCCGTCGGCATCGCCGGCTACGCGGGCAAGACGGACACCATCCCGTTCGCGCAGCCGTATGCCGGCTCGATCAGCACGGGCGTGGGCCTGGCGACCGGCAACCCGTTCGCGCCGATCGCGTTCCAGACTCGCCCGACGGGTGAGATCATCCAGAACCATGCGGTCGGCATTGCCCAGGGCGCAGGCGTCCGGGCGACGGTGGGCACGCCCAGCAGCATCCAGGTCAACGGCACGCTGGAAGAGTTCGGCCTCTCCGCCGCGCCAAACGACCCGGACAACGGCAACTCCTACAACAAGCTGACCGTCTACGGGGCGGACGCCAACGGCGCGCTGCCGTTCAACGTCCCCTTCGTCAAGAAGGGCGGGGTCGGCGTGGACGCTTCCTACGACAACTCGGTGGAGGGCGGCCTGAAGACGCACGCGGCCTACGGCTACCGCTACATGCAGCACGAAGAGCAGCTGACGGGCCAGTTCGGCTCGCTCGGTCTCAAGGGCGGCTACCAGTACGTCGGACCCTACTACGCCGCGCCTGGCTATTGGGGCAAGGTCGGCTCGTGGACGAACCCGACCAACGTGATGGGGCCTGTGGTCTCGGCCAAGTTCGCCCTGACTCCCAAGATCACCCTGAACGGCGATTATGAGGAGTACAAGGCGGCTTACGGCGGCACGAGCAGCCCGCTGCAGCAGAACGACCACCTGAACCGCTACCAGGTGGGCCTGGGCTACGGCCTGTCGAGCGCCTATGCCGTCGATCTCGGCTACGAGGATGTCATGTACGATCTGCGCAACAACAACGGCACCCTTCCGGGTGGTGCCGGCAAGCCGCGCGAGACCTACCTGACGTTCGGCATCGGCCACAGCTTCAACAGCAACACCTCGCTCAAGCTGCTCTACCAGATCGTCCGCTACGACGACAAGGGGACCGGCTTCGACCCGCTCGCGGGTGGCGGCCAGGACAACGGCGGCGTCGCCGTCGGCCAGTTCTCGCTCAAGTTCTAAGCAGGCTCGGGGGACGGCTCGCCGTTCCCCGGCCACTGGCCCAATGCAAAGCCCTCCGGCTTCCGCCGGAGGGCTTTTTCTTGTGCGCGACGGCTCTTGCCTTTCTCCCTGCCCGTCGGAGGCCTCTCCCCCGTCCCCTCTCCGCGATGGAGAGGGGTGCCTGTGTCCGTGGGTGTACGAGGTCGACAAAGCGAGACTGAAGCAATGTCTGGTGTGGCTCTGCCTTGGTGCAATTCGTACACCTTACGCCGCAGGCTCCCCTCTCCGTCGCGGAGAGGGGACGGGGGAGAGGCCTCCCAAGGTTGAAGTTTCCTACGGCACGCGCACCGTCAGGGCCTTAGACGCCGTGTTACCCGCCTGGTCCACCGTCTGAACCTCGATTGTGTGTGTCCCGGAGGCAAGGGCTGACGTCGTAAAGGAAAACCCTTCGGTCGGCGAGTCGAACAGGCCGTCGTCGGCGACGGCGGCGACCGGGTCTCCGCCGTCCCCCTTGCCCTGCACGGCTTTCACGAACGCCAAACCCGCCCGCGCGATGCCGGTGACCGTGACGGTCTTGTCGGCGCCGACGACCGGCGCCGAGGTGGAAAGCGTCGGCGGCGTGTTCGCCACCAGAAACGGCGCGGAGATGGATTTGGCCGTCAGCGCATCCTGTGGGTTGCTGATCTTGTCGCTGGCGACAATGCGGAGCTGATACGTCCCGTCGGGGACTTCCGTGGTGTCCCAGGAGTAGGACATTTCTTTCAGATCGCTGGCCGGGGCGTTGCTCTCGGCGGCGCGGGCGCGCTGCAGGGTCAGCGCCTGCCGGACGACCGCCGGGGCCTGCTGCAGGAATTTCCGGCGGACGGCGAGCGGGATCTCCGGGTGGTTGGCGAGGTCGGCCTGCATCCGCTTGACCTGGGCCGCGACCTCCTGGTCCGTCACTGGTCCGGTCTCGTTGGATGTCGAAGCGGCTGCCGCGGCAGGTGTTGTCGCTGTGGGAAGAGCTTTTTTCTTGATCGGCGTCCAGTTCTTGCCGCCGTCGCCCGAGTAGGCAAGGTCGAACGTGAGCGTGTCCTTGTCCGGGTCGCTGGCACTCCATCGGACCAGCGCGGCCTTGGAAAGCGCGTCGCCCTCACTCGGACTCAGCAGCTTGACCGTCGGGGCCTGGTTGCGCGGAAGATAATAGACCGTCACCGCGCGCAGCTTCGGGACATCCCCCGTCGAGACCGCTGCGGCGCTGCCGCTGAGAACGGCCTGATATTGGAGGTAGCGTCCGGGGGGCGAGAATATCCGCTGGCCGGTGGGCGTCGTATAGGTGGGCGACCAGGCGCTCCAGGAGGCGTCCGGGCGCTCCACATCGCCGGAGCGCGTCTGCAGCGTGACATGGGTACCCGCCGGCGCGTCCGCCGTCCAGGAGATCGTTCCCCAGTGGGCCGACAGGCCGGCGTCGTGGACGGTGCTGGTGAACTGCCCCTGCAGGTCGCCCGCCGCGCCGATCCGGTACAGAGAACCGACGGTCGAAGTCCCCGTGTAGACCTGTCCCGTCGCGCCGTCCAGGGCCAGTGACAGGAACTGCTCGTCCGTCGGCGCGACGAACGACTGGACCGTCTCATCCGGGCTGATGCGATAAATCGTGTTGCCCGCACTCGCGTACAGCGCACCGTCGTGGCCGGCCTTCAGGCCCGACACGCCCGTCGTGGCCCGGTCCGAGAGCAGCGTGGCGCTGCCGTCCGGCAGGATCTTATAGATCGATCCTTTCGGATTCGTCCCGGCGTACACCGTGTCGGCGACGTCGACCGCCAGGGCCGAGACGCTCTGATCGGGCGTGTCACAAAACACCTGACTGGCGCCGTCCGGCGTGATCTTGTAAACGATGCCGTCGGGAGACGACCCGGCATAGACGTCGCCGCGCGAGTCCAGCGCGAGCGACAGCAGGTGCGTCTCCGGCGACGTGAACCAGGCCGGACCCGTGGCGCCGCCCGTCGCCGGGACGGCGTACACGCGGCCCGTGCCGCCGCCGGTGGCGACATACAGCCGGGCGCGACTGTCGTCATAGGCCAGGGCCGTCACGTACTTCTCCGCCGCCGTGAAGAACGCCTTGCCCTTGCCGTCGGGGCCGATCTTGTAAACGACGCCGTGCGGCGAAGTGCCGGCGTAGATGTTCCCCTGGGCGTCTCGGGCGAGGGCGGTGACTTCCAACTGACCAGTCTTGAAGAACACCATGGGCTTGCCGGAACCGTCGATCTTCTCCACATAGCCGTGGTCGCCGGTCCCGGCGAAAACGCCGCCCGCCCCGTCCGACAGCAGTGACCAGAGGTAGGTCTCGCCCGTCTCGCCGACCTTGGCGAGCGAGGCGGCCAGGCGCACATCGCCGGTGCTGGTCACGGACACGTTCTGCAGCGTCCCGGCGCTGAAATCCGCTGTCGTCCCCTGACGCCAGACCGACGCCAGCCGCCCCACCGTCTTGACACTCGCCGCTCGCGCCGGGGAAGCGCCGACCGTGGCTGTCACCGTG
>CAXUCQ010000092.1:0-9586 GCA_964249295.1 uncultured Armatimonadales bacterium
CTTTGACACCCCCGACCGTTTTCAAGACGGTTCCGTTATGACCACTCCGGCATCTCTCCACGGTTGCGAATTTCCGCGCCGTCTGATATACTGGTTTATTATCCACTTCCCGAGCGATGCTGTCAATCGGAGGGGGGTGAACATCAGTGGAAAAAGATCGTCCATGAAAAGCAGGTATTTCTCTCAGGGTGGGCGAACATCGGGCATGGGTACAATTAGCCATGCCTCCTAGTCGGTCTTATCATCTCAAGGAAGCCCCTAGACGGGAGAAAGAGGACTCACAATCCATGATACGCCCCACGCGCCGCCAAAAAAACGCCATCTTATTTGCCCCCCTCCTTCTGAGCGTCGGTCTCGCAGCGTCACCTGTCGCGGCGAAGAGCAGCATCTCCTACAAGCCCGGCATCTCGCTCGTGCCGGAGGTGTTCCGGCCGGACGGCGTGACGGACGAGACCTACACCACCAGTCAAGGATTGTCGCTCTGGACATCGGACAGGCCCATCCCGCGCGGCGACAAGATGAAGCTGAACGTCTTCGCCGCGACCGGCGGCGGAGAACTCCGGGAGATCAAAATCCGCCTCGATAATGTGCTGATCGCCGACGTCGCAAAAGCCCCGTGGCAGATGACGCTGGACACGGCGAAACTCGCCACCGGCTTCCACATGATCGAGGTCTGGGCCGTCGCCACGGGCAACAACCCGCAGTCGACCACGCAGACGCTCGAATTCAAGGTCGATCCCGCCGTCCAGGTCGCCGGCATCCAGATCGCCCAAGGGCCGAACGGGCAGCAGGTCGAGAACCCGCTTCCGGGCAGCGATGCCACCGCCGCCGACACGTTCAGCGACGCGCCGCCGCAGCTGCCGGATTACCTCAAGAACCAGACGCAGAACGGGGATGCGACCGTGACCGTCGCGGTGCGCTCCGCCGCCTCCAGCGAACGGACCGGCGGGGCCGCGATCACCGACGCGCCCGTGACGGTCAACGAGCCGACCCTGTTCATTGTCCAGCCCACGCCCGGCAGCACGGCGACTCGCTACGCCTATGCGCTCGTCCGCGATGGGGTCACCGTGAGCACGGCCCCCCAGGTCCTGCGGACCGCGTATGACCTCGTCCGCATCGAGCGCAGGACGGACACGCAGGCCGGGCTGCGACCCGGCAAAGTCACCATGTGGATCTGGGGCATCGACAAGCAGGGCGACTACTCCAATCCCGTGAAGACCTACCTCGACATCCCGGCGGACAACTGAACTATGACGATGGACATCATGAGGAACGGTATGCCTACCAAGCATCCAACGACATTCGCGGCCATGATCGCGGCCATGACGGCCGGCGGCCTCCTGGCCGGCCTGAGCGTGTGGGGCGCGGCGGCCTACGCCGCACCGCCCGCGCACGCAAGGCAGACGCACAGGATCGTCGCGCACGCCGCGCACCCCCGCGTCTCGACCCCGCCCGACTCCTATCTGCAGTACAAGGTCTACACGGTCGACCAGTTGATTCAGCAGGTGTCGGACAACCCCGTTGTGCGGCAGCGCTTCGCGCGGCATTTCCAGCTCCCGGCAGACCGCGTCGTCGACTACATGCACGCTAACCTTGTCGAGAGCTACATCCCGAAGACGGGCCGGTACACGGTCTACTGCGTCCGTCACTCGGGTAAGTTTTACCCCGTGCGGCAGACGTTCCATCAGGGGACCAAGGTGTTCGCCCTCCGCAACGGAGAGCCGGTGATGAAGTGGGTCTGCGGCAACCCGCTGACGAAGTTCGCCAGCACCGTCACCGACGTCGTTTCCAACAAGCCGGTTCTGAGGCCCATGGTCGCGGAGTTCATCCCGTCCGACGTCGAAAACCAGGTCGTGCCGACGGAAAAGCCCGACGTCAAAGTCTCACCCTCGATCCAGTCCCTGGTCTCCCCCGTTTCGTCGGCGGTCAGCAGCCGGGGCGCAGGCCTTGCCTATGCCTTCCTGCCCGCCCTCGGGTTGCTGGGCCTCAACACCGGACACCACACGACCTCAACGTCTCACGTGGTCATCCCGGCAGTACCCGAAGCGAACGGCCTGCTGCTCCTCGCCGTCGGCTCGCCGTTCGCGCTGATCGCCGTGCGGCGCCGCAAGCGCATGGTCAAGACCGACGCTTAACTGACCGCACGGCCTCGTGGAACAATACCGCATTGGAGTCGTCTTAACAATGGAGCAGGGGAGCTACATGCTGATAGAAGCCGGCATGACGGTCCACGGGAGCGACGGCGACGTCGGGACTGTGGCCGAAGTCGTCGCCGATGAAGGCGCGGACATCTTCCGCGGCCTCGTTCTGACGCACGGCCTGCTTCTGCCCAAGCGCGCGTTTGTACCGGCGGAAGCCATCGTCGGTGTCGCCGGGCGCACGGTCCAGATCAGCCTCAGCAAAGCCGAAGCGGAGCAGTTGCCGCCCCCTGCGAGTCGCTAGCGGCCCTGGTTTGTGACGGCTCAAACCGCGGTAACATCCAGGAAGAACTGTCGTACTCAGGAGGAGCACCATGAAGACAACACGGAAAGCCACGACAGTCGCCTTGACGGCGACGCTCGCAGCGGTGCTGATGCCGCTCGCCCACGCCGATCCCGGCACGCAGAGCGACAAAAACAACATGCGGAACCTGGGCATCGCGGGGGCGGCGATCGCGGGATACGGACTGCTGAACCACAACTCGACCGCGACCATCCTCGGCGCCGCCGCCGGCGGCTACGGCGCCTACAAATACGAGCAGGACCGCAAGGCACAGTCTTCGGCCCAGCGCGCCCACGATCGCGACTACTACCGCAGCGGCGCTCAGGGCGGTCGCCGTTACTACACCTACAATGGCCGGCGCTACTACATGGATCGGGCGACCGGCGAACGCCATCTGGCAGACTAACAACTCAGGAGGAGACAACCCATGAACATGACGACGAAATTTACGTCACTAGCTCTGCTGGCGACAATGGCTGCAGCCGCATTGACCCCGGCGGCCATGGCGGACCCACAGTCCGACAAGAACAACATGCGGAACCTGGGCATCGGCGGAGCCGCCGTCCTCGGGTACGGCCTGTTGAAGCACAACACCACCGCAACAGTCCTTGGCGCCGCCGCCGGAGGCTACGGCGCCTACAAGTACGAGAAGGACCGCCACCAGCAGGACGAAGGGAAGCGCGCCCGCGCCCGCTACCACGCCCGCCAGTACTACTACCGCAACCACCACCGCTACCTCCGCCACTACTAGGCCGCGATTTACATGGCCCGCCAAGCGTCTTGGCGGGCCTTCTTTTTGTACCCCGATGAAGCACAAACACCTTCTTTTTGATGTTCTCCCCGTCCTGGCCTGGATGGCCGTCATCTTCGCCCTTTCCACCCATGCCGGCTCCGCGACCCACACCGATTCATTTTTCAACGCTCTGCTCGCTCGATTCTTCCCGCACCTGTGGCGTCGCCTGACACTCCCCGAGATCGACGCCCTGCACTACTATGTCCGCAAAACGGCCCATGTCACCGAATACGCGATCCTGGGCGTTCTGATGCTCCGGGCTTTCCGCGCTCTTTACGGCGCTCTGACCCGACGTCTGACGCTGACCGCGTGGGCTGTCTGCGCCTTCTACGCCGCGACGGACGAGTTCCACCAGATTTTCGTCCCCGGACGGCGGAAGTCACCGATGTCCTCCTAGCCGCCGGCGCGCTGCTGGGCATCGGCCTGTTCCGGCGCTTCGCCACGCGCCCCGCGTCTTCGCGGCCCGAGACCCACGTCGTCTGATCGCTCCTGTAGCCACCCGCCATGAACCACGTGGCAAGGAAACTCACAGACTCTCCAGCCGACGGCATGGCGACGTGCCGACATCCGGCGGTCACTCACAGAGGCCCACTCTCATGCGCGCTTTTTTCCTCCTGATTCTGCTGTCCCTTTGCCAACTCCCGGCGAGTGCCACGCCCCCCGACCTGCTCGCCGCCGGGGGGTGGACGCTTCAAACGCCGACTCCCACCGATGCTGAGGTGGCGTCCGGATCGGCGGCTTCCCCCAGCACACACGGCCCGGTGTTCCGTATCACCGTCCGTCAAGCGGTCGATCCCTATTACCATATTCAGCTCAGCCACCCCATCGCCGCAGATCTCCCAAACGGGACCCTGGTTCGTCTGCGCTTCTGGGGCCGTTCCGCCACTTCCAATCCCGTGCATGTCGTGGTGGAACAATCACAGTCACCCTACCACCGCGCTCTGGACCGGGAGATGCGGCTGACGCCGGATTGGAAGGAGTATTCCTGCGCCGCAACCGTGCCTGCCTACGGACCCGACGGCTTGGCCGCGCGCTTCCAGATCGGCGACGAGGCCGGCACCCTCGAACTCGCCGGCATCACGCTCCAAAGCTTTGGCATCGATCCGGCGATCGCCCGCGCCGAAGCTGCCGTCCAGCCCGCCGCGACGCAGGCGCGTATCCGCCGCTACCGTATGGCCGGCCTGACAGTGCTCGTCAGGGACA
Organism: uncultured Armatimonadales bacterium; assembly: GCA_964249295.1. Classification (GTDB taxonomy): domain Bacteria; phylum Armatimonadota; class Armatimonadia; order Armatimonadales; family Capsulimonadaceae; genus CAZZVX01. Next base: position 4,478 of record CAXUCQ010000092.1, read on the forward strand.
TCCACGGACGGCCCGTTCCCCACGCCGTCGTTTCCGTCCGGCAGACACGTCATGCTTTTCTGTTCGGCGGCAACATCTTCGGCCTCGATCCCGCCGACCGTTCTCCCGCGCAGGTCGCCTATCAAAACCGCTTCGCCGGCCTGTTCAATTACGCCACTCTGCCGTTCTACTGGGGGAGTTTCGAGAGTGTACAGGGCAGGCCCGATTACGCCCGCCTCGATAACATGGCCCGTTGGTGCGTCGCCCACGGTGTCGCCCCCAAAGGCCATCCGCTGGTCTGGCATCAGGTCTCGCCCGCCTGGGCGCCCACAAATCCCGACGCCGCCATCCCACTCCTGCATCGCCGCGTTGCTGACATCGTGACGCATTACAAAGGCCTGATTCACTATTGGGACGTCGTCAACGAAGCCAACGGCCCCGATCTCAAGACCGGTGAGGGTGCTTGGATCGGGCGCGACGGCGCGGCCACTGTCGTCGGGACCGCCCTGACGTGGGCGCGCGCGGCCGGTCAGGGGACGCCTGAAACATTCCTCTACAACGACTACAACACCGGCGGCAGCAACCTAGCCCTTCTGGCGCAACTCCAGCAGCGGGGGCAGCTCCCGGACGTCATCGGAATCCAGTCACACATGCACGGCGGCGTTTGGAAGCTCACCGATGTTTGGTCCCGATGCGAGGCCTTTTCCGGCTTCGGCAGGCCGATCCACTTCACCGAGACGACTGTCGTCAGCGGCCCCGGCCCGGCCACGCTGGACTACAACAAGCGCTACGATGACTGGAGCACGACCCCCGCCGGTGAGACCGCCCAGGCCGATTATGTCGTCCGGTTCTACACGCTGCTCTTCAGTCACCCGTCTCTGCGCGCGATCACCTGGTGGGACCTGAGCGACCGCGATGCTTGGCTCGGCGCCCCCGCCGGCCTTCTGCGCAAGGACATGACCCCCAAGCCTGCCTACGACCGCCTGATGACGCTGATTCACAAGACCTGGTGGACCGACACCGTCGCCAGAGCGGACACGAAAGGCTCCTTCACCGTCCGTGCCTTCTATGGCGACTATCGCATCACCGTCACCGACAGCCGCGGCCACGCCGTCACGCGCTCGGTGACCATGCCCGAAGCGAGTGGGCCGCACACATTTTTGCTGACGCTTCCTTGAGTCGGCGGCAACGCCCCCTTGTCGCCCCGGCCCATTCTCAGGTATAATTCTAGGCGGTTTCTTATCAGAGTTTGCTGCAACAAGTCTGTGAAGATAGTGTTTTTGCGAAAACGAACGACGGCACGACTCTTGAGGAGAATGCTTCATGGCGAACGCCAAGCGCGTGTGGCTCTTCGAAGAGGCCAACGCGACGATGCGTGACGAACTGGGCGGCAAGGGCGCCAACCTGGCGGAGACGAGCAACATCGCCTGATGATCGAGGAAATGTCTGACCAGCCACGTGAAGCTGCCGGTCTCGCGGATTACCTGGCCGATCCGCGAACTGTTTTACCGGAGCCGTGTGGGCTGGAAGAAGCGGTTGAGCGTGTCATAACGTTGTTCCAGGAAAGCGGTGGGACAGGCGCGACGTTCAACTTCTATTTCAGGAGCCTCTCCGGGCAGCCGTTCTTCGCGGTATCCCCTTATCCTGATCTCAGCGAGACCGTCCCAGGAAAAGCGGTTGATTCACGCGACTTAAGAGCGTTCCTGGTCAAAAACCAAACTTTGCTGAGAGACCCCAGGAACAGTATTGGGTTGTGGTACGATAAAATGCGTGAAGAAGTCTGGATCGATGTTTCAACGGTTCTCCCACAACGGAAAGAGGCGCGGGCGATCGGCAGACGGTATAACCAAATAGATGGCTTCGATCTGCAAAGGGAGCGGGCGTTTCCCTGTGGAGGCTCGGGTGAGCCTGTGGAGAATATGCCCCCTCCCGCAGAGCGCTTGCCAAAGCTGCTACGGAGATAAAGCGATGGAACAACCTTATAAAACCGTTCGTTCAAAGGCGGAAGTTGTTGTTGGCGGCCTGTCGCCGGGTGAGCATCCGTCGATCACCGTCGTCTATGACACGGTCGGCAAAGGAGGCGCAGCGCGGCGCTTCGTCCGGCAAATATCTGTCTCAAATCCGTCGCTGTTTCAGCGCCTCGAAAAGGGGGTTGTCAAAGGCGATCAGATCGAAGTGACTACCGTCACTGATTGGTATGACACAGGAAGCATCACAGTTGTGGAAGACTTCAGAGTATCTGCCGGTCCCGACTCTGAAATGCTGGTAAACAATGGCGGCGTCAACATCGTTCACAACGACATCCGGGAAATCACGTTCCCGCCTGCAAAGAATGTGACAGCGAAAGCACAGAAATAGAGGAGAATGATTCATGGCGAACACCAAGCGCGTGTGGCTCTTTGAAGAGGCCAACGCGACGATGCGTGACGAACTGGGCGGCAAAGGGGCCAACCTGGCGGAGATGAGCAACATCGGCCTGCCCGTCCCCCCCGGCTTCACCATCACCACCGACACCTGCAACGAGTACACCCGGCTGGGCCAGAAAATGCCCGACGGCCTGATGGACGAGGTCAAAGCGGCTTTGGCCGATGTCGAACAGAAGACCGGCAAAAAGCTCGGCGACCCCGCCAACCCGCTTCTGGTCTCGGTCCGGTCCGGCGCGAAGTTCTCCATGCCCGGCATGATGGACACCGTCCTGAACCTCGGCCTCAACGACGCCACCGTCCAGGGCCTCATCAGGCTGACCGACAACCCGCGCTTCGTCTACGACAGCTACCGGCGCTTTTTGATGATGCTCTCGGACGTGGCCTACTCGACCCCGACCAACCACCTCGCCAAGCACGACTTCGAGCACATCTTCTACGACATGAAGAAGGAACTCGGCGTCGACAACGACCTCGACGTCAACGCCGACCAGCTCAAGCAGCTCTGCGACACGTACAAGGCGCACATCAAGCAGGCCGCCGGCCACGACTTCCCGCAGGACCCCTATGTCCAGCTCGAAGCCGCCATCGCCGCCGTCTTCAAGTCCTGGAACAACGACCGCGCCATCCTGTACCGCCAGCGCGAGAAGATCTCCGACGACATCGGCACCGCCGTCAACATCCAGTCCATGGTCTTCGGCAACCAGGGCGAGGACTGCGGCACGGGCGTCGCCTTCACCCGCAACGCGAGCAACGGCGACAAGGAAGTCTTCGGCGAGTATCTGATGAACGCCCAGGGCGAGGACGTCGTCGCCGGCGTCCGCACCCCCATGCCGATCTCGGAACTCGCCGTCCAGAACCCCGAAATCTACCAGCAGTTCGATGACATCTGCAAGCGCCTTGAGGGCCACTACAAGGACATGCAGGACATCGAGTTCACCATCGAGCACAGCAAGCTGTTCATCCTGCAGTGCCGGTCGGGCAAGCGCACCGGCCCCAGCGCCGTCAAAATCGCCGTGGACCTGGTCAACGAAGGCCTGATCTCCAAGGAAACGGCCCTCGCCCGCATCAACCCCGAACTGCTCGACCAGTGCCTGCACCCGATCATCAAGCCCGGCGCCAAGTACACCACGCTCGCCAAGGGCCTGCCCGCCGGCCCCGGCGCCGCCACGGGTATTGCCGTCTTCGACGCGGCCCGCGCCGCCGAGATGGGCAAGGGCGGCCAGGGTCAGCGCGTCATCCTGGTCCGCGCCGACACCTCCCCGGACGACCTCAAAGGGATGCTCGCCGCCGAAGGCGTCCTGACCGAGCGCGGCGGCATGACCTCTCACGCCGCCCTGGTCGCGCGCGGCTTCGGCATCCCGACCGTCGCCGGCTGCTCCGACATCAGCGTCGGCCCCAACTCGTTCAGCGTGAATGGCCGCACCATCAACGAGGGCGACCCGATCTCGCTCAACGGGACGATGGGTGAAGTCATCGACGGGACCGTGGAAGTCGTCGATCCCGAGATGACCGGCGAGTTCGGCACCTTGCTCGGCTGGGCCGACGAAGTGAAGCGCCTGGGCGTCCGCACGAATGCCGACACGCCCGAAGACGTGGCGCTTGCCCTCAAACTGGGCGCCGAAGGCGTCGGCCTGTGCCGCACGGAGCACATGTTCTTCGCCGAAGACCGCCGCCCCGTCGTGCAGGCCATGATCCTGGCCGAGACCGAGGAAGAGCGCGGCAAATGGCTCGACCAGTTGCTGCCGTTCCAGCGGCTGGACTTCCAGGGCATCTTCGAGGCCTTGGGCGACCGCCCGGCGACCATCCGCCTGATCGACCCGCCGCTGCACGAGTTCCTGCCCAGCATGGACACGCTGATCGCCGAGGTCGCCACGCTCAAGGCCACCCACCCGGACAGCCCCGAACTGGCCGCCAAAGAAAGCCTGCTGCACAAGGTCGAGGGGATGCACGAGATCAACCCCATGATGGGCCTGCGCGGCTGCCGCCTGTCCATCGTCTTCCCCGGCATCGTCGAGATGCAGACGCGGGCCATCCTGGAAGGCGCCATCGCCGCCAAAAAGAACGGCGCCACCCCGCACCCGGAGATCATGATTCCCCTCGTCGGCCACGTCAACGAACTCAAAGCCGTCCGCTCCAACCTGGAGCGCGTCGCCAAACAAGTGACCGAGTCGAGCGGCGAGACCGTGGACTACATGTTCGGCACCATGATCGAGATCCCGCGCGCCGCCCTGACCTCGGACCAGATCGCCGAGGAGGCCGAGTTCTTCTCGTTCGGCACCAACGACCTGACCCAGATGACCTTCGGCTTCAGCCGCGACGACTCGGACAAGTTCCTCAAGCCCTACGTCGCCCAGAAGATCCTGCCCGGCGACCCGTTCGAGTCCATCGACCAGACCGGCGTGGGCAAGCTGATGGAGATCAGCGTCGAACTCGCCAAAAAGGTGCGCCCGAACATCAAGCTGGGCATCTGCGGCGAGCACGGCGGCGAGCCGGCGAGTGTGGCCTTCTGCCACAAGATCGGCCTCAACTACGTCTCGTGCTCCCCCTACCGGGTCCCCATCGCCCGCCTCGCCGCCGCCCAGGCCAACCTGGCCGACAGCGGCAGCAACCGAGACCGCTAGTTCGCTTCAACAGCCCCGCCGGATGGCGGGGCTGTTTTCATTACCGGCTGTGCTACAATAGTGAGAGTATGCGCCACAATCGG
>CAXUCQ010000093.1:0-1983 GCA_964249295.1 uncultured Armatimonadales bacterium
GTATAATACAGCCAAGCCCGTTACCCATCGGGCCACGGCAAAGAGCGTAACGGGACGTTGTAGACCGCGTTGTGTAGCACAACAACAAGTTCGACCGCACATCTACGGCCTGTATCAAGGAGAACTATGGAACCGGAGGGTTATAGCCCGCCGCAAGATGGGCCAGAACTGTTACGCCGGTATCAGGCGGGTGAGCGATACTTCGTCGGCTCTGAGGTGGACATGGAGGCGCAGGACTATGACCTGCGCGGAGTGACGCTGGAAGGAGCGGACCTGTCCCGGTCATACGTTGTCGCTGATTTCCGTGGGGCCAACCTGCGGCACATCCGGTTCCGCTCCGCCTACCTCAAGACGTGCGGCTTCCGGGGGGCGGACCTGACCGGGGCCGACTTCACCGAGGCACGCATTGATGGCGCCCAGTTCGAGGGGGCCATCCTGGACGGGGCAGTTTTCACGGGAGCGGGGGACTACAGCCACATCCTAAAGCCGGGCGAGATGCCTGTCATGTAGCAGACGCCGGTGCGGTCGAACACGCGCTGCAGCCGACGCCATACGGCGCCGCCCTTGCCCGGCTTCGCCGCCCTTGCCGGTCTACATCGCTCTGCGGGCGCGGCTGAGCGGGGCCGTTGGGCCGCACTACGCACCGCATGGAAGGGGCCAAAGACATGACTGGCTTGCTGTTCGTCGGCGCTCTCGCCCAGCTCGTGTATCTCGCTTTCCAGCATGGCGGCTTCAGGGCGAGGCCAAAGCGGTTGTTGTGGGTGCTGCCGCTGACGGTGGCCGTTCTCGTGTTCGGCCTCCTCGCCGCCACGGACTATAACCACGAGGGCGGGATGAGGCTAGGCGTTGCCGTACTCGGCGTCACCGCCCTGCTGTTCGGCATGGCCTCTTACCTGCTCGTGCCGCGCAACCAGCGTTGAGAGACACCGTGCGGCACAACACGCGCTGCATCCGACGCCACACGGCCCTGCCCAGCACGGCTTCGCAGGGCTTGTTCTAGGCATTTGGCTCTGCGGGCGCGGCTGAGCTTTTCCGTTGGGCCGCTGGACAGCCTGTTCTGCGGCGATGTGACCCCTCCTGCGGAAGTCTGCGCAGAGAAAGAGAGCGAGTATGAGAGGCAGTGTTCGAGTGCGGTGCATCGCGTTCGTGACCGTGCCGCTGTTGGCCGGGTGCGGGGGCGGCGGCTCGGGCGGCACGAGCGCCGCGCCGCGCGCCGTATCGGTCACACTGCCCGACGGTCTGATCGGGACGCTGTCCGAGGACCGGACCGCCATCACGGCCGGCCAGACCGTCACTTATACGATGACCCTCACCAACCCGACGCAGCAGCCGATCAGCTACCAGAACGACTCGATCATCAACCCCGTGGGCAACAGCGTCGCCGGCGAACTGTCTGTCGCGGACCCAGCGGGCAAGCCGGACGGCCCAGGCTTCGGGGGCGCGGTGGGTTACCCACAGGTTCCGGTCGTGCTAGCACCGGGGAAGTCGGCCTCGACGACCTACCCTCTGACCTATGCTGTTGCCGGTATCAACCAGGAGTTTACGACGGCCGGGCAGTACACGGCGACGGCTATGTTCTTCATCGTGCCGGTGGCGGACGGCGTCGGCTCGTATCAGCCGACGCCGGTGACTCCGCCGCTCGCGGTGGAGGTTCAATAAGAAGTCCGACCAGGTGCGAAGACCATGGGTGTCCCCGCCGGTCTCGGTTGCGGCCCAACACGCGCTGTAGCCGACGCCACACGGCGCTCGACCGCACTTAACTTGCACAGAACGGTTGCGGGCGCGGCTGAGCGTTGCCGTTCAACCATACTTGGCCTCTGTCGTCACAACTAGTCTGCGGGGAGGAGAGGAAGTTGCGCCGGACGAGCCTTGGTCTTGTTGTGTTGGCCGCTGTGACCGTGATGGCGAACGCCGGCCCCACAGGCGCGGGCGCATCCGGCGCGGCCCGGCGCGGCATCCAGGCCGCCCTGGCGGCGCCGGATG
>CAXUCQ010000093.1:1993-7607 GCA_964249295.1 uncultured Armatimonadales bacterium
GCCGGGCGCGGCAGAGGCGGGACCTCGACGCCTACATGGCGACTTTCACCCCGGACTGGGTCACGGTCAACGTCACCGGCAGGGTCGTTGACCTCGCCACTCTGCGCCGGTCGATGGCGGCCAGCTTCGCCCGCACCCCGGCGACCGGCGTGAGCCGTTCGGACTTCACGCGCTGCACGTCGGGCGGCAGCGCCGCCCAAGTGACGATCAGCACCCACTTCGACTTCCCGGCGGAGAAGGCCCCGAGCGGCCTGGTGTACCCGTACAAAGACACCGTGGCATCCGAGACGTGGACGAAGGGGCCGGCAGGCTGGCAGGAGAAGCGCGAGCGGTACCTGGTGGACACCAGGGGCGTCTCCGCCAGGCCGGTCACGCACTCAGATGGTGAGATGCCGGGACCGTAGCGGCCCGACGCCGGGCCACCGTGGCGGCGCGGTCAAACACGCGCTGCTGCCGATACGAGGTTGTGCTGTTCTGGGCATGAGCCGTGCGGCGCCGTTTCTCCCCTGTTCCGTCACCCGCCGTCTTTCCCCATTGCCTGTATAACCCAGGGGAGGGGGACGCCGACCGATGGGGATGACGATGCGCGGCGAGCCGGCGTTCCACCCCCGTCTGGCACACTGTCGATGGGAATACTGTCGGCAGGAGAGGAACGCCCATGAGCCTGCTGACCGAGTCCCGGATGGACCGGACCGCCTTCTCGACCGTTTCCCTGTTCGACGACGCCGACGATGACGCCTACTGGCACGCGCAGACGCCCGAGGCGCGTCTGAGGGCGCCGGAACTGCTGCGGCAGATCAACTATGGCGACGACCCGGATACCGCCCGACTTCAAAGACTTTTCAGACTGCTGAACGAGGGGCAGGTTGAGTACCTGCCGATCGGCGGGTACGCCGTCAGCCTGAAGCACCTGCCGTGACGCGCGGCCGGCGCCTTGCCATCGCCCCCCGTTCCCTGTATAATCCAGGGGAGGGGGACGCGGACACATGGGTATGATGATGCGCGGCGGGCCGCCCGCGCGCGGCGAGAAGAAGCCGATCCGGCCCGACACCGTCAAGCGGGTCGTGCAGTCGTTCGGGCCGTATAAAGTCCAGGTCGTCTGGATCGCCGTGGCCGTGCTGCTGTCGGCGGCGCTGGGCCTGCTGCCGCCGTTCTTTCTGCGGACCATCGTCAACCGGGGGTTGATCGGGCGGCACCTCGACGTGGTGATGCGGTACACGCTTTACACGCTCGGGGCGACATTGGCGACGACCGTGTTCGCGCTCGCTTATGGGTATCTGAGCGTCGTGGTCGGGCAGCGCATCATGCGCGACTTCCGCAACCGCTTGTACGACCACCTGCAGGGGATGTCGCTGCACTTCTTCACGGACACGCGCACGGGCGAGATCCAGTCGCGGCTCGCCAACGACGTGGGCGGCGTGCAGTCCGTCCTGAGCGACACGGCGGCGACGCTGCTGAGCAACGTCACCACGGTCCTGTCAACCCTGGTCGCCATGATCTACATGGACTGGCGCCTGACGCTGCTCTCGGTCGGCATCCTGCCCGTCTTCGCCCTCGTCGGCGCCAGGGTCGGCGACTACGCCCGTACCGTGCGCGGGGCCGTGCAGTCGCAGCTCGCCGACCTGAACGCGACGATGCAGGAGACGCTGTCCGTGTCCGGCATCCTGCTCATCAAGACCAGCGGGCGTCGCGGGCTGGCCCAGGACAAGTTCGGGCGCGAGAACGAGCGGTTGACCGGGTCGCAGATTCGGCAGACCATGGTCATGCGCTACTTCTTTAATCTGATCGGCCTGACGTTCTCCATCACGCCCGTTTTGGTGTACGGCCTGGCCGGGTATCTGATCGTGGGCCGCCACGACACACACCTGACATTAGGCACCATCGTGGCGTTCACGGCGCTACAGGCCCGGCTGTTCTTCCCCCTAACGGGTTTGCTCAACGTGCAGGTCGAGGTGACGGGCGCGCTGGCCCTGTTCGACCGCATCTTCGAGTACCTGGACCTGAAACAAGACATCACGGATGCCCCCGGCGCCGTCGCGCTTTCTCCTGACACCACACGCGGGGCCGTGTCGTTCGACCACGTCTCGTTCCGCTACGCCCCTTCCCAAACGGCCCCCACCCTGGACGATGTTTCGTTCGACGCCGCGCCCGGCCAACTTGTCGCCCTGGTCGGCCATTCGGGGGCGGGCAAGACGACGCTGACTTATCTGATTCCGCGCCTGTACGACGTCACAGGCGGGGGCGTCCGCATCGACGGTCACGACATCCGCGACGTGACCCTGGAGTCGCTGGGCCGGATCGTCGGCGTCGTCACCCAGGAGACGTATCTGATCCATGACACGATCCGGGAAAATCTCCGCTACGGACGCCCGGACGCGACGGACGCCGAACTGGAAGCCGCCGCCCGCGCCGCCGCCATCCACGACCACATCGCGGGCCTGCCCGACGGCTACGGCACGGTCGTCGGCGAGCGCGGCTACAAGCTTTCGGGCGGCGAGAAGCAGCGCATTGCCATCGCCCGCGCCGTCCTCAAGAACCCCCGCGTTCTGATCTTGGACGAGGCCACGTCGGCGCTGGACACGCAGTCCGAGCGCCTGATCCAGAGCGCCCTGACGCCGCTGATGGCGGGCCGCACGACGTTCGCCATCGCCCACCGCCTGTCCACCGTCATCGCCGCCGACCTGATCTTAGTGTTGGAGAACGGCCGCGTCGTCGAGCGCGGCACCCACGAGCAGTTGCTCGCCCTCGGCGGCGCCTACGCCCGCCTGTACCAGGCCCAATTCCGTGACGGCGAAGCCGTGCTGAGCCGGGTATAATCAGCGCAGCAGACCGCCCCGGAGGCGACGACATGACCCAGGACACTAAAACGCAATCCCTTCCCGCCGAGACGCCCGAGGACGAGCCGCTTTTGGGCGAACGTCACCCGCTCGCACCCGCAATAGGCGTGTTCAAAGACAACCCAATGTTCGACGCCGTTATGGAAGAGGTGTACAAGAACCGACGCCGGATGGAGGCCGAGGCCACCGTTGACGAGCAGGATGACTTGGCGGCGTAGACCGTGTACCTCTTTGACACAGACACAACCAGCCTGATGCTCCGAGGACACGCTCGGATCAGAGCGCGGATACTCGCCACACCGAAGGCTGGTATATGGCTGAGTTCCATCGCCGCAGAGGAACTTGTGCAGGGATCACTGGCCCGAATCAACCGGGAGCGATCCCGCTCCAGCCTGGCGATTGAGGTCGCTTCACGCCTCTTTGTGACGCTGATTGAGGAAGTCGCCCGCTTCCAACTGCTGCCCTACACAAACGAGGCGGAACGCCTCTTCCAGTCCTGGCCCGCCGCCGTCCGCCGCGTCGGGCCGAACGACTGCCGCATCGCCGCGAGCGCCATCGCTCACGGCTATGTCGTCGTCACCTGCAACGGCAAAGACTTCTCGCGCATCCCCGGTGTGACCTTTGAGGCCTGGAGCCGATGACACTGCAAGGGGCCATCTTTGACTGCGACGGCCTGCTGGCCGACACCGAGACGCCGGACTTCGACGCCTGGCGCTCCCTGTATGCCGAGCACGGCTTGACGCTCGACCTGCAGGACTGGGCGCAGACCATCGGCGTCGCCAAGGGTCACGACCTCCACGACTGGCACGCGCCCCTCGCCCGGAGTGTCGGCCCGGCCTACGACCGTGACGCGGCGGAGGCCCGCCGGCACGCCCACTATCAGGCGGCCGTCGCCGCGCTGACGCCGATGCCGGGCGTGGTCGCCCTGCTGGATGCCCTGGCCGACGAGGGGATTCGGTGCGCCGTGGCCTCCAACTCGGACCGCGCCTGGGTGGACCGCGTGCTGGCGACGGTGGGACTGGCGGGCCGCTTCGCCGCCGTCGCCACCGCCGACGAGGTCGAGCGTCCCAAGCCCGCGCCCGACGTTTACCTGCTCGCCGCGCGCCGCCTGGGGCTGCCCCCGACGGACTGCGCCGCGTTTGAAGACTCGCCGCGCGGACTGGCCGCCGCCCACGCCGCCGGGATGTGGACCGTCGCCGTGCCGACGGGGCTAACCCGGCACCTGGATTTCGCCCAGGCCCATCAACTCGTGGAGACGCTGGAACACCTGACGCCCGCCGATCTCCGCCGCACACGGGCCGACAACTGCCTATGACACCCCAGGAAACCGTCGTCGCGCTCACGCGCCATATCCGCGACGCCGTCCGCCCGCTGCTGGGGGCGGCTCAGGGCCGCGCCGTGCTCGGGACCGCCGCCAGCGGCGACGCGACGTTCGCCATCGACGAGGTCGCGGAGGAGGCCATCGTCTCGTTCATCGAGCGCGAGGGGTTGTCCATCGCCTACTACTCCGAGGACAAAGGTTTGAGGGAGTTCGGCGCGTCGCCCGAGGCCGTGCTGGTCATCGACCCCATCGACGGCACGCGGCCCGCGATGGCGGGGTTCGAGGCGTGTGTCGTGTCGGTCGCGTGGGCCGACTACACGCCCGGCGTCACGCTGGGCGACGTGCGCTGCGGCTGCGTCGGCGAGATCAAGCACGACGACCTGTTCTTCGCCGAGCGCGGCGGCGGCGCACGCTGGATCGACGCTTCGGGGGCCGCCCGCCCCACCCGCCTGCTGCCCATCGAAGACATCGGCCTGGCGCCGCTGTCCTTTGAGGCCGTCGCCCGGCCCCTGGAATGGCTCGGCGTCGCCCTCGGCCCTGTGATCGACACCGCCTCGCTCCAAGGCGGGGTGTTTCTGCTCAATTCCACGGCGTTCTCCCTGACGCGGCTGGTCACGGGGCAGCTCGCGGCGGCCCTCGACGTCGGCAACCGCATCCTGCGCGACATACCCGCCACGCGCCAACGCTTACGGGGACTGGGGCGCGGCAAGCCCATCGGCCTGTTCACCTACGACGTCGCCGCCGCCGCCCTGATCGCCGCCGAAGCCGGGGCGGTCGTCACGGACGCGCACGGCCGCTCGCTCGCGTCCACGCCCCTGCTGGACACCAGCGAGGGCAACCTCATCTCCCTTCTGGCCGCGTCCACGCCCGCGCTGCACGGGAAACTGCTGGCGGCCCTGGACGACGGCATCGGACGCTTGGACCAACAACTGGGCCGGCCATGACCCTCCGCGAAGCCACGGACGCCGACCTGCCCGGACTGCTCGCCCTGTACGCGCACCTGCACGACGAGCCGCCGCTGCCGCCGGGCGGCGACACGGAGCGCCTGTGGCGGTCCCTGCGCGGCCATCCCGGCCTGCACTGCATCGTCGCCGACGCCGAGGGGTTTCTCGTGTCCACGGCCACCCTGGTCATCGTCCCGAACCTGACGCGCGGCGGGCGGCCCTACGGCCTGATCGAGAACGTCGTCACGCACGCCTCTCACCGGCGGCGCGGCTGGGGCGGCCGGGTGCTGCGTCACGCCCTGTCCCTCGCCTGGGAGCGGGGTTGCTACAAAGTCATGCTGCTGACGAGTCGCACCGACGAGGGCGTGCTGCGCTTCTACGAGCGCGCCGGGATGGTGCGCGGCGTCAAGACAGGTTTCACCGCGCGCCCACCCGGCGCATAATAGAGCAGCCGTTCACGAGGAGTCGGCCATGAGGAAGAACGCCAAACGCCTGCTGACCGCAGGCGGCGG
>CAXUCQ010000093.1:7617-9563 GCA_964249295.1 uncultured Armatimonadales bacterium
GTTTTGGGGTACGCCGCCTGGTCCAACCGCCGCTTGTTCCTGGTCAACGACATCACGACCGGGGAAAGCGCCGCCTACCCCCACCTGCGCTCGCGCGTCTACTACGCCGACGTGTCGACGGCGCTGGCCGCCGCCGAGCAGGCCATCCGCAACACGCGCGGCTGGCGCGTGGTCTACGTCGACGCCGAGAACGACGCCCTGGAGGCCGAGACGGAGACGCCGGTCGGCAGCTTCCTGGACGACGTGACGGTCTACTGCGCGACGCTCGGCCACGGCCAGACCCGCGTGACGATCCGCTCGCGCTCCCGGATCGGGCGCGGCGACCTGGGCCAGAACGCCCAGCACATCCGCGAACTGCAGGACGCCATGGACGCGCGCCTGACCGCCGACGCCGCGTTCTGATCTTTCCCCCTTGACGCGCCGCCGCGCCTGCTGTACAATGCGGTCCTATGACGACCCTCCGCCTGCGGGCTTCCTCGCGTCTTTTGATGTTGTTCTGTGCCTCGTTGTGCCTCGCGGCCCGCGCGGGCGCCGACCCCGCCCCGCTGCCGCAGGCGCTGGACCGGATATTGGACGCGCCCGCGCTCCAGGGCGGCATCACGGGCGCGATGGTGCAGCGGGTCAGCGACGGCCAGGTCCTTTACGCGCACAACCCCGACACGCGCCTGCTGCCCGCCTCGAATCGTAAGCTGTTCACCTCGGCGGCGGCGCTGGAACTGCTCGGCGACGGTTTCACGCTCACGACACAGGTGCTGGCGACCGCCAAGCCCGACGCGGGCGGCGTCCTGCACGGGGACCTGGTCCTGAAAGGCGTGGGCGACTCATCGCTCAAGACGGCGGACCTGGATGACCTCGCGGCGCAGGTCGCTGAGGCCGGCGTCAGGCGCATCGAAGGGAGCGTGACCGGCGACGGCTCGGTCTTCACCGACGGGCCTTACGGCTTCGGCTGGGAGTGGGACGACTTCGACGACGAGGAGTTCCCGCAGATCGCGGGCCTGGAAGTCGATGACGGCGACGCGGGCGTACAGGTCACCCCCGGCCCCCGAGTCGGCGCACCGGTGACCGTGGCGCTGGCCCCGGCTACGGGCTACATCCCCCTCAGCGTCCACGCCGTCACGCTCGCGGGCGGCGCGGCCTCCACGCTGCAGATCGTCCGCCCCTACGCGCAGAATCGGCTGGATGTCCGTGGCGGGCTGCCCCTCGGCGCGACCGTCCGGCAGAACCTGCCCGTCGAGAATCCTCCCCGCTATGCGGCCACCGTCTTCGCGCTGTGTCTCCAGAAGCACGGCGTTACGGTCTCCGCCGGTCCTGCCGGCGACGCTCCCACCTCGGCATCAACGCTCGTCCTGGCCTCTCACACCAGCGTCCCGCTCGCACCGTACATCGCTCTGATGAACAAGCCGAGCGACAACCTGCTCGCCGAAAGCCTGGTCCGCGCGCTGGGCGTCGTCAAGGGGCGGGGCGGGACGTATGACGCCGGACACGCCGTGGAAACGCCGTTCTTCCAGAAGCTCGGCGTGGACACGACTCAGATCGCCCTCGTGGACGGCTGCGGCGTCGGGCGGCGCAACTTCGTCACGGCCCGCGCCGTCGCCCAACTGCTGCTCGGGATGCACCGGCAGGCCGACTGGAAGGTCTACTATGATTCGCTGCCCGTCGCCGGCGTGGACGGGACTCTGAAGGGTCGCTTCCGGGGGACCAGGGCGGCGGGGAACGTCCACGCCAAGACGGGGACGCTCAGCCAGGTCCGGGCCTTGTCGGGCTATCTGACGGGCCTCCATGGGGATTTGTACGTCTTCACGCTGCTGATGAACAACTTCCCCGGCACCGCCGCCGACGCCGGGCGGGTGCAGGACCGATTCGTCGAGTCTCTGGCGGACAGCCTCTGAAATTCACGCTTCCGGCCAAAGACGCCTTGACAAACGCCCCATCACTATGCTAAAGTG
>CAXUCQ010000094.1:0-9558 GCA_964249295.1 uncultured Armatimonadales bacterium
GCGTGATGATGCTGCGCGAGGGCTGGGACGTGCAGAACGTGACGGTGATCGTCGGCCTGCGGCCCTACTCGTCCAAGGCCAACATCCTGCCGGAGCAGACCATCGGGCGCGGCCTGCGGCTGATGTTCCGGGGGCAGGGCAGCGCGTATGTCGAGCGGGTGGACGTGATCGGCAACAAAAACTTTATCGAGTTCGTGGAGCAGTTGGAGAAGGAGGAAGACCTGGAACTGGACACGTTCCAGGTCGGCAAAGACCCGGTCGTGATCGTGACGGTCGCCCCCGACCCGGCCAAGACGGCCAAAGACATCGCCCTGCCCGTGCTCAGCCCCGTGCTGGCCCGCAAGAAGACGCTGGCCGAGGAGATCGCGGGCCTGGACATCCCGGCCCTGCGCAGCCCGCTGCCGCGCAAGGAGAATGACGAGACCGCGAAGACGTTCCGGTACGAGGGCTACGACATCCTGACGCTGGAAAAGCAGGTCGAGCGCGACTACCGCATCCCGGAGGCCCAGACGCCGGAGGAGGTCATCTCCTACTACGCCAAGCGCATCGCCCAGGACGTGAAACTACCCTCGCAGTTCGCCGCATTAGTGCCGAAGGTGCGGGAGTTTCTGGAGACGAAGGCCTTCGGCGAGACCGTCCCGCTCGACGGCAGGTGTTCAATCTTGTGCCGTGCGACAACGAGTTCGAGCGCCGATTCGCCCGGTTCCTGCAGGACTGCCCGGACATCGACCGCTTCAGCAAACTGCCCCCGCCGTTCGGCTTCAGCATCGAGTACACGGACAACGCGACCAACCTGCGCTACTACGAGCCGGACTTTGTGGCGGTCGATGAAGTCGGGACGCAGTGGATCATCGAGACGAAGGGGCAGGTCAACGTGGACGTGGCCCACAAGAACCGGGCGGCGATCCTGTGGTGCGAGAACGCGACGATGCTGACGGAAACGCCCTGGCAGTATCTGATCGTCCACCAGGCCGATTTCGAGCAGTTGCAGGCGGATCGTTTCGCCGATCTTTCCGCCTTGTCAGCCTCGTTCTGAAACTGGAAAGGCGAGTGGGCGCGTGGCTGACAAGATGTGGACGGAGGAAGATAGGCGGCTGGACGAGTCGCGGCGGCGGGCGGCGCACTGGAAGCGCTGGGGGCCGTACCTGAGCGAGCGGTCGTGGGGGACGGTGCGCGAGGACTACTCGCCCGATGGGGCCGCGTGGGACTATCTGCCCCACGACGCGGCGCGCTCCAAGGCGTACCGCTGGGACGAGGACGGCTTGCTGGGCATCTCGGACCGGCACCAACTGCTGTGCTTCGCCCCGGCGCTGTGGAACGGCCGGGACGCCATCCTGAAGGAGCGGCTGTTCGGCCTGTCCGGGTCCGAGGGCAACCACGGCGAGGACGTCAAAGAACAGTATTTCTACCTGGACAGCACGCCGACCCACTCGTACATGAAGGCGCTGTACAAGTACCCGCAGGCGCCATTCCCCTACGCCGCCCTGGTCGAAGAGAACAAACGGCGCGGGCGCGCACGGCCGGAGTTCGAGCTGCTGGACACCGGCGTCTTCGACGGCGACCGCTACTTTGATGTGTTCGTGGAGTACGCCAAGGCGGGGCCGGACGACCTTTACATCCAGATCACGGCGATCAATCGTGGGCCGGACGCCGCGCCCATCCACATCCTGCCGACATTGTGGTTCCGCAACACCTGGTCCTGGGGCCACCCGCACCCCGGCGCGTGGCCCCGGCTGGCGCGCGCCGCCGGCCAGCGGGTGCGGGCCGATGCCGACGGGGCGGAGTGGCGGGCGGACGGCTTCCATGCCGCGCAGGTCGAGGCGGTCCACCCCTACTACGGGCCGCGCTGGCTGACCTGCGAGGGCCTGCCACTTCTGCTGTTCACCGAGAACGTCACCAACGCCCGCCGCCTGTACGGGGCCGAGGCAAATGCCGCGCCGTGCGTCAAGGACGGCTTCCATGATCATCTGGTCGGGGGGCGCCCCGACGCCGTCAGCGCCGAGGAGTCCGGCACGAAAGTGGCCGCGCACTACCGGTTCACGCTCGAAGCGGGCGAGGCGGCGACGGTGCGCCTGCGGCTGTCCGACCGCGCGCCGCTGCCCTTGAACGCCGTCGCGTTCGCCGACTTTGATGCCGTGTTCGCGCAGCGGCGGCGCGAGGCGGACGAGTTCTACGCGGGCGTCATCCCCGCGCGGCTGTCGCCGGACGCCCAGGCCGTGATGCGTCAGGCCCTGGCCGGGCTGCTCTGGTCCAAGCAGTTCTACCACTACGTCCCCGAGCAGTGGCTGGCGGGCGACCCCGGACTGCCGCCGCCCTCCCGGCGCTCCGGGCGCAACGCCGAGTGGGGACACCTGTTCAACGCCGACGTGCTGTCCATGCCCGACAAGTGGGAATACCCCTGGTACGCCGCCTGGGACCTGGCCTTCCACTGCCTGCCGCTGTCGTTGGTCGACGCGGACTTCGCCAAGGAACAACTGCTGCTGATCCTGCGCGAGTGGTACATGCACCCCAACGGCCAGCTCCCGGCTTACGAGTGGGAGTTCGGCGACGTCAACCCGCCGGTCCATGCGTGGGCGGCCTGGCGCGTCTTCAAGATCGAGCGCAAGCAGCGCGGGCCGGACCGGGCGTTTCTGGAGCGGGCGTTCCACAAGCTGGCGATCAACTTCACGTGGTGGGTCAACCGCAAGGACGCCGAGGGGCGCAACGTCTTCCAGGGCGGCTTCCTGGGCCTGGACAACATCGGCGTCTTCGACCGCAGCGCGCCGCTGCCCGGCGGCGGCCACATCCAGCAGTCCGACGGCACGAGCTGGATGGCGATGTACTGCCTCAACCTCATGACCATCGCCGTCGAGCTGGCCCGCGAGAACCCGTCCTACGAAGACGTGGCCTCCAAATTCTTCGAGCACTTCGTCCGCATCGCCCACGCCATGAACAGCCTGGGGCATGGCGGGTCGCGCATCTGGGACGAGGACGACGGCTTCTACTACGACGTTCTGCAGCGGCCCGACGGGTCGTCCCTGCCGCTCAAGGTCCGCTCGATGGTGGGCCTGATCCCGCTGTTCGCCGTCGAGACCCTGGAGCCGGCGGCCCTGAACACCTTGCCGCAGTTCAAGCGCCGCATGGACTGGTTCATCGACCACCGCCCGGACATGACCGTGACGCTGTCGTTCATGAACGTCCCCGGCGAGGGCGAGCGCCTGCTGCTGGCGATCGTGGACCCGGACCGCCTGCGCCGGGTGCTGCGGGTGATGCTCGACGAGGCCGAGTTTCTGTCGCCCTACGGCGTCCGCGCCCTGTCCGCACGGCACCGGGGCCGTCCCTACGTGCTGACCGTGGAGGGCCGCGACTACACCGTCGGTTATGAGCCTGCCGAGTCGACCACGGAGGTCTTCGGCGGCAACTCCAACTGGCGCGGCCCGGTCTGGTTCCCGGTGAACTATCTGTTGATCGAGTCGTTGCAGAAGTACCACCACTATCTGGGCGACGACTACCGGGTGGAGTGTCCGACCGGCAGCGGCCGCTGGCTGACGCTGTGGGAGGTCGCCGCCGACCTGTCCGCCCGCCTGAGCCGCCTGTTCCTGCGCGACGGGGCGGGCCGCCGCCCGGCGCACGGGGGCGCGGACGTCTTCGCGGACGACCCGCACTGGCGGGACCTGGTCCTGTTCTACGAGTATTTTCACGGCGACACGGGCGCGGGCCTGGGCGCGAGCCACCAGACCGGCTGGACGGGCCTGGTGGCGAAACTGCTGCAGCAGAAGGGCCTGAAGGGATGAGGCGGTGAGAAGTCCCCCAGGGCTGAACCCCTGGGCTGGAAAGAGCATTCTGCCCGCCTTCGCGGGCGCCGGAGGACGCGGGCGACAAACTCGCTGCCCCCGGCGACGGGGGGCAATATGCCCTGGGCCGCCCTGGGGTTCAGCCCTGGGGGCGGCTGGCGCAGGAGGGCTGTTGAACTTTCCTGCGGGTCCGGCGTCTGAGTACCAGCCATGCCGCTTTTGGCGCAGGCCCAGACCGCGCTGCCCGGTTCAGGGGGAGGGAAGTCCCAGATGCGTCCACTGTTCGTACTGCTCGTGTTCCTGCCGCTCGCCGCAGCGCTGCCTGCCGGGGCGCAATCCCCGACGACTCCGGCGTCTCCGGCTAACTCTTCGCCCGTGTCCGCCGTCGCCCCGGCCGCCGCCGGCGGGCCGCCGGCCTCCCTGCTGGACTCGTTGATCGGCAGGAAGCAGATCGTCGGCCTGACCAAGCAGGACGGCACGCGCTACCTGTGCCGCGTCAACAGCGGCGATCATGGGGTGTACATCGTGCAGAAGTTCCACTTCGCCGGTCCGCCCCGCGCTGCGACGGAGACGGAAAGGCCTGCGCCGGATCTGACCGTGCCGTACTACAAGACCGTCACCGTCGGATCCGGGCGGGATCGCCAGCGCTTCCGGGTCCTGACGGACGCCGCGCCCGGCCCCGCGCCCCGGAGCCGGCGCGTCCGCACGGAGTCGTACACCACGATCCCCGACCAGCGGGCCGTCAGCCTGCTGCTGGCGGGCGTGGCCGGCGCGAACCGCTCCCCCCGCGAGATCGAGGCCGAGCGGGACATGCTGGCGCCGTCGGACGTGAAGTGTATCCAAATATTGTCGCCGCCCGCCGCGCCGCCGATCACCCCGGCCGCTGCCATGGCCGGCGCCTCGCCCGTCGCCGGGAGCGCCGCCGCGACGTCCTCGGCCCCGGCCTCGGCCTGGACGCTGACCACGCTGTGGCCGACCTCCGCCGGGTCGCAGGGGGACGCCGCCGCGCGTCGTCTCGCGCGGACACGCCGCCGGAGCCGTCTCCAGCAGCCGTAATGTCGGAGGCAGCGCACGGGAACAAAGGGGACGCATGGTGCCGCGTCCCCTTTGTCTTGGCGCGGTCAACCCCCGCAGGAAGTCCCGCGCCGGACGGCGAACCTTTTCCCGTCTCTGAGGCGCTCGGCCTCGCCCCGGAACGGCGGGGCTGGTCAGTTAGACCGTGGCGCCCGACGCCGTTCTGTGTCAGGACAAGGAGACAACCTTGCCGACGTATGAGGAGTTGTTGCAGACTGACGAGACGCTTAAACACCTTGAGCGGCAGTATGCCGAGCAGTGGGCGAAGTACCAGGAGGCGTTCTCTGACGACTGGCCTGAGAGGTTCGAGGTTGAGCAGGAAGTCGCCCGGCGGGGCCAGCTGATAGCGGAGTGTTGGGAAGAACTGCGTCAAGTCAGCCGAGGCGAGACTGCGGCATAACACGCGCGGCAGCCGACGTCACACGGCGCTATCCTTGCGCGGCTTCGCAGCCCTTGCACCGGGCGGGGGCGGCGGACCGAAAGCCGCGTAACACTCGCTGCACCGATGCGAGCAGGCCGCGCGGCTGAGCGGGGCCGTTGGGGCGCAGGTCACAGCCGTTCTCGGTGACGGCATACGGAGGGGGCATGGTAGAAGAGTCGGAGACTTACGATTCGGCGTGTGTGATCTGTGGCCGCACGGATTACACCTGGGGTTCTCTGTGCGGCGCGGACGGGGCGAAGGTCGGCTTCCTCCCGGACGGCACCGTCCTCACGACGGGGTCCACGGGTGAGGCCGTGCGGGTGCGTCAGTGCGGGGGGTGCGGCAACCTCCAGTGCTTCACGGAACAGTGACAGGGTCCACGGGCGTCCGCCCGAGACCTCCCTCGCCGGTCCCTGCTCGGCTGAGGCGGATCAAACACGCATCTGACTTCCGGGAGAGCCGGCGGCAGGGTACCCTGCCGCCGGCTCTTGTTTTCAGGCCCCGCGCTCCCAGGCCGGCTGATTTTCGATGGCCGCTGCGGCCAGTTTCCGCTTGAGACCACAGTTGGAACGCTTCGGCTCGTTGAGGGCAAGGATGTGGCCCATGTTCTTCTTCCCCCAATCGCAGAGAGGATGGCAGGCCTCGGCAAGCGTCTCGCCAAGCTCCGTCAACTCGTACTCCACTCTCGGGGGGACTTCTTGATGATCGATCCGCTTCACGAGGCCGTCCGCGGCGAACTCTTTGAGGTCCTGGATGAGCACTTTCTCGCTGATGCCGCCCACCAGTCGGCGGAGTTCTCCAAAGCGCTTCTTGCCCGTGAAAAGGTGCCACAGGATCAGGAATTTCCATTTCCCTCCGATCAGCGACAGAGATGCCTCAAGACCACTCGAATAGCCGTCCTTCTTCATAAATCAGCCTCGTCTTCCGGCACTTGCCTCGATGTTTGTCCTTGAAACGTTGACAGTGTACGCGCTGATTATACCTGACCACGGATCATCGGCAGAAACACCGAGTCTTGGTACAGCTCTGAGTTCGTCAGTATCGTTGTTGACACTTACTTTTAGGTGCGTACTTGTATAACAGTTACTATATGCAGTAGAATGATGCCGGTGTTCATTCCGGGCTAAAGAGGTCTCGTGTGTCGCCGAAAAGATCAACCCAAGATCGACGGCGGCATCCAGCGGAGCTTCTAACGCTTAACAGCAGAAAGAGTAAAGAAATGAAAATCGGATTTATCGGGGCGGGTGCCGTCGCCCAAACCATCTCGAGGCACGTGCTGCCGTTCGGCCACCAGGTGATGCTGAGCAACACCAAAGGCCCGGACTCACTCGCGTCGCTGGTGAAGGACCTCGGCCCCGGCGCAGCGGCAGGCACCCCGCAGCAGGCTGCGGAACAAGACATCGTCGTCCTCGCGGCAAAATGGCCGAGTGTCCAGGCGGCCCTGTCTTCCATCCCTGACTGGAAAGGCCGGGTCCTCGTCGATGCCACCAATCGGCTGGCGAGTTCCAACCCGTTTGTCTTAGGCGACATCTCGGGGCGGACCTCCAGCGAGATCGTCGCGGACCTCGCCCCAGGGGCGAAGGTCGTCAAGGCGTTCAACACCGTCCCGATGACCTGGATTTCCGACTTCTCCCCGTCCAAGCCGCGCACCGTCCTGTTCATCTCCGGTGACGACGCGGAAGCAAAGAAGCCGATCAGCGATCTCATCGAGCGGGTCGGCTTATCCTGCATCGATCTGGGTTCGTTGGCCGTCGGCGGTCGCCTTCAGCAGCTTGGGGGGGCGCTCGGCGGTGTCAGGCTCACGTTCACCGAAAGGCTCGCCTTGTGAAATCTTCCGTCTACGGGAAGGCTCACGGTCTGGTGAGGGAAGACAACATGGAAGGCAAACGATGATCATCACTCTCAAAGGCCACAAGGCTATCGTCACAGGATCTACCGCCGGTATCGGGCGGGCCATCGCGGAGGGGCTGGCGGAGGCGGGCGCTTCGGTCGTGATCAACGGCCGCACTGCAGAGCGGGTCTCCAGAGCGCTTCAAGAGATGAGGCAGCGGTTCCCCGAGGCGACTCTTGCGGGAGTTGCCGCCGACCTGGCGACGGAAGAAGGCTCCGAGTCATTCATCGCTCAAGTGGCGGGCGCCGACATCCTCGTCAACAACGTCGGGACGGCATGGCCGAAGCCCTTTGCGGAACTCACGGATGCGGACTGGCTGAAGATCTTCCAGATCAATGTCATGAGCGGCGTTCGGATGACGCGCCGATACTTACCGGACATGGTGGCGCGCGGGTGGGGGCGTGTAGTGTTCATCAGCAGCGAGTCCGCCGTCAACATCCCCAAGGAGATGATCGACTACGGGATGACCAAAACGGCGCAGCTTGCGATCTCACGCGGCCTCGCCGAATCGGTCGCCGGGACGGGCGTCACGGTCAACGCCGTTCTCCCCGGCCCCACGCGCTCCGAGATACTGACGAACTGGATGAAGGGACAGGCCGAAGCCCAGGGGATCACTCAAGAGGACGCGGAGCAGGAGTTCTTGAGAGCCATGCGTCCGACCACACTCATCAATCGGTTCGCAACGACGGAGGAGGTCGCGAACATGGTCGTCTATGTCTGCTCCGAGCAGGCGTCCGCCACGACGGGGGCGGCCCTGCGCGTGGACGGCGGCGTCGTTCGGTTTGTCGCTTAGCTGGACGCATCGTGGACGCGCGGAGACTGCCGCGTTACAGAGAATGTACATCAATATGAGAATCAGGCTTAGAGTGTTTGTGGGGATGTTGTTCCTTGTCAGTTCGTTTCTGCTTGCCGCCCTTTCGCATGCTGAGACGAAGGGCGAGCCGATCACGGTCGTCAGCCACGTCGACATCATTCCCGATGCGTACATGGCGGGGGCTGAAGAGAGCGCTGCGCGGCTGTTCCGTGCAGAGGGTGGCGCAAGCCGCAAGGATAAAGGACTGGTGTCGTATATGGCATTTCAGGAAGTCGGGATGCCTAATCACTTCACCATCGTTGAGACCTGGCACGATGCGAATGCCTATGCCCTGCATACGGGGTCGCCGCATGCGGTCCAGTTCCGCCGGAGGATTCAGCAGTTTCTCGGGAGTCCGTTCGACGCTCGGATGCTCCGGCAAATCCGTTAGCGCCGACGAACCCACAAAGGAGATTCAGCAATGGCAAGAAGTGACATCGAGAAGGTGCTGGCTGTGCTTGAAGGCATCGGCGCTCGGGATGCAGACCTTGCGGCCAGGGACATAAATCCTGAGAAATATGTACAACACAATCCGCGCGAGGCTGATGGCGTTGAAGGATTGAGGGAGTACATCAGCCAACTTCTGCGTGAAGACCATTACAAGGCAACGCGAGCCTTCCAGGACGGCTCCTATGTTTTCGCTCAGGGAGAGGGGCAGATACTCGGTCAAAACATCTTCTTCGACCTTTTCAGATTCGAAGACGGCCTGATCGTCGAACACTGGGGCTTTTCGGCGCAAGCGGCCCTTCCGAATCTGAGCGGGCATACTCAAACCGACGGGCCAACTCAGGCGAAATCCGAAGACACAGAGAAGAACAAGGCATTGGTACGGAACTACTACGAGACCGTCCACGTCTCTGGGGATCACAGTAAAATCCCGCAGTATTTCTCTGGAGACCGTTGCATCCGCCACGAGCCAGGCGTCCGCGATGGAGTCGCGGCATTCAGAGGCGACCTGGAACGGCTCGTCAAAGACAGAAGCATCGACGAGATCAAGTTCGTGTTGGGACAGGGCGACTTCGTTTTCATCGCTGCCAAGGGATCGCATCGGGGCGACCCTTGCGCGTACATCGACCTATACCGAGTTGAAGACGGCAAGATCGCTGAGCGCTGGGGGTTCCCTGAACAAGCGCCGCCCCAAGAGGAATGGAAAAACAACAACGGAATGCTCTAGGCCGAACCTGGCGGCCTACTTTCACTGCGCGTTGATGGCAACGTCGTTCGCATTGTCGCTGAGAGAGCAAGGCGCGCGCCCCGCTTTGAAGTGTTCAACTCAGAAGGCAGCGCGATATTCTCCGATAACGTCATCATGCCTTATTGCGCGGACCGAAGAACGCTGGTGTTGTCATGCAGTCTTTTCACACCAGGCCAGCACGTCGGCGAAGCGGCGGTCCTCCCATGTGCCGAACAGCGCGTGGCGGCTGAGCTTGGCGCGGGTGAGCGCGGGGCTGGACAGGCCGCAGAGGAAGCGGGCGGACTGGCGGGGTTCGCCCAGCGCCTGCGGGTGGGTCTGGCGCAGGGCGGTGAACTCGGCGACGTCCAGACC
>CAXUCQ010000095.1:0-9467 GCA_964249295.1 uncultured Armatimonadales bacterium
TTTGATCGACAACCGCCTCCTCCGCCCCTTCGGCGCGATGCACATGCGGCGCTGAACGCTCACCCATCCCGCGACAACAACGGCCTTGAAACAAAACAAGCCCCTCACGCGAGGGGCTTGCACAGATATGCGAGTCGGTTGTCCGTGCTAGTCATGGCTGGCATACTGGATGCCGCCAAGATTGATCTGTTTGTTAGTGTACGGGTCGGTTCCGACGAGGTTGAACGTGGGGACAACTTGTCCATGCACATGCGCCGCTGCGTTCGGCACAGTGTAGATGATCGTCTGATCCATGTTGTCCAGGCAGTCCATGACCTGCGATTTAGTGCTGCTGAACTTGACCTGCAGCTCGGACACGATGTCTGTCATCAGCAGCACGGCCAGGGCGCTCCGTGTGCTGTCGTCGAGCGATGAGACAAGGACGCGCGCGTTCCCCCCGGATTTTTTGACCTGCGCTTCCATAGCGACGAGCAAGCGCCGCCCGGCCTCTTGCCGCATCTCGCCGGGCAGCATCCTGCTGTCCGCTTCCGCCTGCATAGTCTGAGCAGCGATATAGGCTTCCGTCAGAGCCGCTGGGCCGACAGGAGACCCATCCGAGTTCACGGTGGGTATCAAGTACGTAACCCCACGACTGTCGCTTTGAAGGTGCAGAGCGCGATCAAAAGAGACAGGCATGGCCGCCCAGAGGGCGCTGTTCAACTGCCTGAGACTCGACGGCGGGATCACTCCCATCGGTTCGATCTGCAGGCTTCCGCTCGCGGAGGCACCGTTCCGCAGTCCATAAAGCGCGGCTAGAGCGCGCATCACGTTTATCGGAGGCGCGTATCCCAGACCGAACGCCGTGACTGGTTTGCCACTGATTGACAGGACTGCGGTCGGCTTTTGGCCGTCAATGGGGCCGAGTGCGGCCACGACCGTCCCCAACGTCGATGGCGGCAGTGCTGCACGGTCACCTGGCTCGGGCAGCGGGAGTTGGGCCAGAAGGGGGTTTGGCTGGCCCGGCTGGGTAACGCCTCCCAGCAGCGAAAGGTAGGAGGGTTCCGCAACTGGGGCGCTTCCAGGGAGTGCCAGGAACAGGCCAGAATAGCCTTGAGGGTCTGACAGCGTCAACGCGCCTTTTTCAGCGATACTGAGATTGTCGCTCTCCATCGCCATTCTGTCGGCTCGCAGTTGGATGAGCATGAACAAGAACAGATTGTCAACGATTTTCTGCTGATCGGGTGACAGTGCGCCATACCGCAGCGTCTTCGACTGTGCCGCCGCCATTTGTGACGTTGAAAGCCCCGCAAAGAACTTGACGATGGCAGCCTTTTCGCCGTCAGGGCCGTTAGCGTAGACGGACTTCGCAAGGTGCGGATTAAAAGCGTCCAGCAGTGAGGTGATGGTTTCTGCCGCCTCACGGCACTCCCCGAAAGTGACGCACGGCAGGTCTTGTGGGTTCGAGTATCTTTTGGTCAGCACGAATACGTTGCCGACACGCTGCGCGTCGTAATCGTAGGCGGCTGCTAGTGCTGTGACGGCCGGGCCGATCGCTGCCCCTGTGGTCAAGTCGGGGGCAGCCTTGATGTCCAGGAGCGGCTTGAGCGGCACGCCTTCCGTGACGACGGCGACATGGGCCTGCTCAGAAAGAGACTTGAAACCTGCAAGGAATTGTGTCCCCTGTACCGGCGTCAGACGCACCTGTGTATCGGGAGCGGGCGTGGCGGCTCCTGCACAGCATCGCAGGCAGCACCCGACGAGAACGAGTTTAACGACGCTTCGAAACAGGGGCTGTACACAGTGCGTTCTTGACATAGTATCACCGTATCCAAAGGACAGCAACTAATTTGCCGCCATGAGGGGCAAGAGGCTGCACAGCTCCTTGCACACGTTAGCTGGAAGAAGGTGCCTGGCTGACGGTCATAGTTGCACCTGCACCCGCGCTGGCCGTTCCTGTCCCCTCATAGACATCTGTTGATGTCATAGAGTACGCGAATATATCCAGAGTAGGATTACTATTGTTTCCCGTCATGAATTCGAAATGCGTAGTGCCGGGGCTGGCCGGTGGTGGGGACCCTCCGGCTCGCGCACTTGCGCCGACTGTCGCACTAACAGTTGCAGGGTAAGTGTAGGCATTGCTGCTGGCACTGCCTACAACACCTGTCGGAGGAGTGGGAGAGTTTGTCTGCGACCAGGAGGCATTGGCTGAAGGCGTTATGTCGAGATAGAAATAGGAGGTGGTAGGACCCATCCCACTCCACTCGTATGTCACCGTGATGCTAGCTTGGCACGAAGCGGTAGGCCCCGAGTTAGCAGTACCACCCGTCGCGCTCGCCGAAGCCGACGAAGTTGATACTATGTTGTTCGGGTAGAAAGTACCATACGAGTCTCCAGATGCTGTCCCGTTTTCAGTTTCGTTCACAACAGGCGATCCTGGATCTACTACGGCTTGCTGAAATATCCACTGCCCTGTGCAAAAGTAGGGGCCGGTTGAGCAATCAACCATGCCATCCCTGACAGCAGCAGGATTGCGGCTAAGGAGTTTTTCATGTACCACCCTCCACACACTTGTGATGACGTAAGCATAGCACATATACAGCGAAAAATTCAACTAACACAAAGATTTCCGTTGGATGCTGTTTAACTGTCCGCCCAGGTCGATCACGCCGCCGTCGCCGTGTCGTTCGGCAAAGTGCGTTTGATCGACAACCGCCTCCTCCGCCCCTTCGGCGCGATGCACATGCGGCGCTGACCGCCCCTTCGCCCGAGCCGAGTCCCGGCCGTGGAACCGATTCCCATCAACACTGTTGAAAACGACGAAAATGTGGTACAGTGAGGATGTCGAAAACGACGGACCGGTATGGTAAGCCCGGTCGCCCCTGTCTCCCCGACAGGAGTTCTGCTTAACGCTTCTGCGTCAAGCCCACGACGATGTTACAAAGGCTTTATTGCGCCTAGTCATCGTTTGGTGGGCTGATTATGACGTGGAAGAAACAAACCCCTTTCTTCTCGCCTTTTCTTTCTCGCCTTTGATGGGCAACTCCGTCCGTTCGGCCAAAACGCCAACGAAGCGCAGTTTCTCTCTGGTGCAACTAAGCCTCCTCTGGCTGATGGCAGTGGGCCATCAGCCAGTCAAGAAGGAAGGGCTACTCATGGAAAGTACAGGCATCGAAGTTGCGAAGTGGATCGTCGCGGCGGTCGCCGTGTTCGGGTTCGGCGGGTACATCGCGGACGCCGTCATCCCGGTGACGGCGAGGCAGCATCAGCGCAACCCGCACTGGCCGCCGCACGCCAAGTTCCACAACGGCCAGACGATGCTGATGGGGATCGGGCTGGGCCTGTTGTCTCTGTTCCTCCTCTTCAGCCTTCGACCACTCACGCTCCCGCTCTTCCTCATCGCCACGGCTGTCGCAGGGATGTACTTCGTTTCGATGGTGTTCGCCACGATCTTCCCCGGCACGGCCTGGGTCGATCCTGAGTTCGCCGAGAAAACGCCGCGTCCCCTCAGCCTGCATCCCCAGCAGCTCGTGAGCTACGTCGTCTGCGCGATTCTCATCGTCGCCGTCGTGATCGCTTGCACCGTGAAGTGAAAGGATAACTTAAGATGACTACCGCTAACAGCCGAACCGCCGACTACCCGATCGACACGATGTTCCTGGAGCGCTGGTCGCCCCGCGCCTTCAGGGGCGAGGGGATCAGCGAGACGGATTTGCTGACCATGCTTGAGGCCGCACGGTGGGCCGCGTCTTCTTACAATTCACAGCCGTGGCGCTTCATTTACGCGCGGCGCGACACGCCGTATTGGGACAGGTTTTTCGACCTGCTCGTGCCCCATAATCAGAGTTGGGTGAGAAGTGCGTCCGCGCTCGTCATCCTGGTTTCCAACTCATTGATGCGACTGCCGGGAACGGACAAGGAGGCGCCTTCGCCTACTCACTCCTTCGACGCAGGCACCGCGTCCGGCTATTTCGCCCTTCAAGCCCACAAGATGGGGTGGTCTACTCACGGCATGGTCGGTTTTGACAAGGAACGCGCCTTTGCCGAACTCAACGTGCCGGAAGGCTACACGGTTGAGGCCGCGTATGCTGTTGGGCGTCTTGGTGAACCGTCTAAACTGCCGGAGGCATTGCGGGCGCGGGAGCATCCGAGTACGCGCCTGCCGCTGACACAGCTTGCCTTTGAAGGCTCCTTCCGGGGATGATTGAGCTCTGATAGAACGACGGCTGGTGCTGTTCTCGACTTCTCATCTGGGGGGTGATTTGACAGTTGTTGTGACAGGTAAAGCCTTTTAAGGGCGGCGAAGGAACGACTCATCCCTTTGCCGCCCCTTTCTCCCTTGCCCCGATCCGGCAGGTTTTTGCTTTACCAAGTCCGAACAAAGTGGGAGAAGGCCGTGTGTCCCTCCCACGCCATGCTAAAGCCCCAGCCCGTACACCGCCGTCACGTCCGCCGTGATCGAAATGTCCTGCGACTGGATCGGCGTGGACGGCGCACGGGCGGCCATCCGCGTCACCCCCTGCGCTTCCAGCACGAGCGGCTGGAACGTCGGCGCGTCGCCTTCCGACAGGTCCACCAGCCGCCCCAGCGGCACGCCCGCCGCCTGCGCCATCACCGCCGCCTTGGCGCGGGCCTCCACGACCGCCATCGCCAGCGCCCGCCCCTCGGCCTGCGTCCGGTCCGCCAGGTCGAACGTCACCCCGTTGACCTGGTTGCCGCCCGCCCCCGTGGCGGCGTCGATCACCGGCCCGACTTTGGTCAGGTCCCGTACCGTCGCCCGCACGGAGTTCGTGACCTGGTACCCCGTCAGCCGGGCCGGGCTGCTCTGGTAGTCGTACTGCGGCTGCACCGAGTAGGACTGGCTCTGCAGGTCCCGGTCGGCCAGACCCGCCCCCTTGAGCGCCGCCAGCAGGGCCGTGGACCGCGTCGCGTTGTCCCGCACGGCCTGGGTCGAGTCCTGCGACTGCGTCACCACGCCGACATCGACATATGCCACGTCGGGCCGCACCTTCATCTCCGAATGCCCATGCACTGTCAGCCCCGACTCCGCCGTCACCGACAGCGACGGCCCCGGACGGATCGCCTGCGCCTGGGCCGCCGTCGTCATCAGCGCGCACGCCGCCAGTGCCGGAACGCCCCACTTGATCATCCGCGTCATGGTTGGAAACCCTCTCTGGTGTGAGAACCACCTACTGCCGTGACGCGCGGAACGCCTGCCGGGTTCCCGCCGCCGCCACGCATCACCAATACTGCCACTGATGGAACGTCACCACGTAGACCCCCAGCAGCAGATTCGTCACCCCATGCGCCACGACGCACGCGAACAGGTTGCGCGTCCGCGCCACCAGCGAACACATCGCCGCCGAAAAGATCGCCGCCACCAGCCACTCCGGGTGCGACCCCGCCATCAGCACGACGTTGACCAAAAACGCCCCCATCGTGAACCGCCCGATCGCCACCCGCCGGAAATCGTCCGGGTCCGTCACGAACCGCAGCAGAAACCCGCGATAAAACACTTCTTCGCAGATCGGCACCACCACGACCAATCCTAAAAACCGCACCGCCAGAAACGCCGCCCGCGCCACGGGGCTGCCGATCTCGCGCAACGGGTCGTAGCCGACCCGCCTGCCCAGGAACGCGAAGTGCAGGTGCAGCAGCCCCGTGATCCGGTCCCCGATCACCCACACGAACGCCAAGACCACTCCCAGTGCCACCGCCAGCCCCAGCCCCTGCGCGCGCGGCTTCGCCTCCGGCAGAAAGCGCCACAGGACAACGATCACGGCCCCGACCAGCGCGATCTTGACGGCATAGAACGCCGGGTAGACCGCCTCGAACGTCGACTCCAGCCCCGTCAGCAGCAGAAACACGAGGAGCGGCAGCACATACGGCAGCCACGGAATCTTGTCCCGCATCGACACGCGCTTTTTGGGGCGCTTGGGCGCGTTCCCATTCCCCGTCAGCCTCTTCGGCGCCCCGCCCGGCAGTTGTTGCGACATATCTCACAGCATAGCGCAGAACCCCTGCCAAGTCAAGAGGCTCTGAAGACCCCCGATCCGCACTTCGGCACCTAAGCACTGGCGCCCCGGAGGGTCCCCCACAGGGCTGGGAGAAAGGCCGGTAACTACATCGCTCTGCGGCTTGGCAGGGGCTAGCAGCTTCCGCTCTGTCTCTTGGCATAGCGCGAAGCCGCAGGGCCTCTCGCCACTGGCCTTTCTCCCCGTCCGCGGTGGGAAAGGTGCCGAAGGCGGATAGGGGGCCTTCGGCGGCGAAGGCGGATAGGGGGCCTTCCGGGTATAATAACCCCATGTCCGCCGCGTCCAACACCACCCCAAGCGCCATCGGCTGCTACGTCCACATCCCGTTCTGTGTCCGCAAGTGCGCCTACTGCGACTTCAACTCCTTTGCCGGCTACACCGACGCCAGCATCGCCCGCTACGTCCGCGCGCTGACCCAGGAAATCCGCCGCGCCGCCTCCCCTTCTCCTTCCGGCTCCCCTCGCCCGCTTGCGGGAGAGGGGTTGGGGGTGAGGGCCTCCATCATCGACACCGTCTTCTTCGGCGGCGGCACGCCCACTGCCATCCCCGCCGCCGACCAAGCCGCCCTGCTGCGCGCCGTCCTGGAAACGCACCCCGTCGCCGCCGACGCCGAGATCACGACGGAGGCCAACCCCGGCACCATGGACGTCGCCCACCTGGAAGTCTTGCGCGCCGCCGGCTTCAACCGCATCTCCTTCGGCGTCCAGAGCTTCGACGCCGACCTGCTCAAAACTTTAGACCGCATCCACTCGGCCCAGGAGGCCAAACACGCCGTCGGGGCCGCCCGCGCCGCCGGCTTCGACAACGTCTCGGTCGACCTGATGTTCGCCCTGCCGCGCCAGACCCTCGCCCAGTGGCGCGACACGCTCGACCAGGCCCTCGCCCTCGGCACCGACCACCTCTCGCTCTACTCGCTCATCGTCGAACCCGGCACCGGCTTCTTCACCCTCCAGCAGAAGGGCCGCCTGCCCCTCCCCGACGAAGACGTCGCCGCCGAGATGTTCGGGATGGCCCAGGACGCCGCCCAAAGCGCGGGCTATCAGCAGTACGAGATCTCCAACTTCGCCCGCCCCGGCCGCGAGTGCCGCCCCAACCTGCACTACTGGCGCAACGAACCCTACATCAAACCGCCGACCAAATACGCCGATGCCGTCGAGAACCAGCGCGACCTCGCCGAATCCGTCGAAACGCTCACCCGCGACGAAACCATGGCCGAGACCATGATGCTCGGCCTCCGCCTGACGGGGGAAGGCATCGACTGCCGCTCTTTCGTCCAGCGCTTCGGCGTTGATCCCCGCGCGCTCTACGAGGGTGAGATCGAGAAGTTCACCCAGCGCGGCCTGCTGGAACTCGCCGGGGACCACCTGCGCCTGACCCCGCAAGGCGTCTTCCTCGGCAGCGAAGTCATGATGGCGTTTGTATAAGGCCCACATGGATTATGGTGACACAATTAGAAGTGCGCGGGAGCGTCTTGGCATTTCTGCAGGCGCGGCGGCGGAGTACGTCGGCATCAACGACAACCACTACTGGGACTTGGAAGCGTTTGATGAAGAACTACGGATGACGCTCTCGCTCGCCGAGTTCAGCCGTCTCTGCGGCCTGCTCCGCCTGACGCCGCACGGACTGCTCGGCGAAAAGCCGCCGCAAAGGCACATCACTCCGGTGGAGTTGCGTGAGCGTGTTCTTCAAGACTGCCGGAGCCGCCGATGGTCGGTCGAACAGTTCGGCGAGAACGCGGGCTGGAATGTGCAGAAGTTGGTGGACGACCCCGCCGCCGCGTCTGAGTGGAATCTTGACTGCCTGGAAGATGTCTGCGCGGCGCTCGGAGTTGCTTGGATCGAAGCTGTGCCGGAACCGCGCGCGCTTTAACATTCGTCATGATCGCTTACGGCTCCAGCAGCGTAGAAACGAACCGTCATGCCTGAGAAAGCGCGGGAACGCCGCTGACCATGGCGAGGAGGACGCCGACGATCCGCTCGACTTCTTTGACATAATACTCGCGCTCGTCCGCCGAGACGAGGCTGCCCGTCATGCGCAGGAATTTCCAGACGCTGCCGGTCGTCACGACGCCATAGACCGTGGGAATGGGGTTGCCGCGCTGCCCGTTGAACGTCTGGGCCGCCGGCATCTCCGCGATGCACTGGCCGATACCCGACTTGATGCTGTCGTTTTTGGCTTAGTATATGGCGACCACGGTGTTCTTCACCGCGAGTTGCAAGGGAGACAGGCTGAACAAAAAGTCACAAACACCCCGCAGCCCGCGCTCGATGTCCACGGTAAACTTGACGCCGGAAAACAGGCTGATCTGTGGCTGAGCCTGGCAGCGCACTTCGGCCAAGATCGGGGCGATGATGAACTCGGAACGTGCCTTTTCGGTCCCAATATCCACGGCCAGAGGCACGTTCCCGGCCAGCGTCTGTCGCAGCAGATCGCTGATCGACGCAGGGGCGACGGAAGCGAACAGGTCATCCTCCTGCCGCACCTGGAGGCTGAACTGCTGCATCACCGCATCGAGCAAGAAGTCGTCATAAACCATGCGCCGATTGTACCGCAGCCGAAGAGAAGCGCGGGGCGACCAACAAAATTTGCGAAAACGAACTGTCACAATTCTTGTCTTGCGCCCGCGAAGGCGGGCAGTATGCACTTTCCAGCCCAGGGGTTCAGCCCTGGGATCACCTGGGATCACCTGGGACCATACGGCATTGTTTTTTGCAAAAACGAACCCGGCATCGCACGGGGCAGGGGAGTGATTTGTATCCTATCGCTGTTAATCTCAAAGGAAAGCACTGCCTCGTCGTCGGCGGCGGCAGGGTCGCCGAGCGCCGAGTCGCGGGACTAAGCGAGCAGGGCGCGTGCGTCACGCTCGTCGCCCCCGACGCCACGCCGACACTGCAAGGCATGGCCGCGTCCGGCGCGCTTGACTGGCGGCGCGAAGGGTATCACCGCGAGCAGCTTACGGGCGTGTTCCTCGTCATCGCCGCGACCGACGCCCATGCCGTGAACGCCGCCATCGCCCGTGACGCCCAGGAGCGCGGCCTGCTGGTCTGCCGCGCCGACGGGTTCGGAGACGGCAACTTCACCACGCCCGCCGTCATCCGTCGCGGCGGCCTGGTGCTGACCGTCACAACGAGCGGCCAAAGCCCCACGCTGACGACGCTGCTGCGCGAGCGGTTGTCGGGCGAGTTCGGCCCCGAGTGGGACGCCCTGACGGCGCTGCTGGGCCGGCTGCGCGGCGACGTCCAGCGTCTGGGCGACGAGGCGACCCGCAAACAGGCCGTCGGACGCTTGATGGAAGACAAAACAATGCACGAACTGCTGGAGCAAGGGCGCTCGTCGGAAGCGGAGGCGCGGGCGAGATGCCTCTTGTCGTCCACGGGAAAAACCACCACAGCGCGCCCGGTGAGGTGCGTGAGAAGCTGGCCATCGGCGCGCGCGAACTGCCGCGCGCGCTGGAGG